>NZ_JBVHMR010000017.1:0-216792 GCF_055558375.1 Streptomyces sp. NPDC025793
GGCGTTCGAGGGGCCGAACGAGAGGATCGAAGGCGAGGGGCCATGATCACCGTGGATTCGGAGGCGGTCATTTTTGGGGCCCCGCCTCCTACCCGGCCTGTGGACAACTCCAGCCCTGTGGACAACCCGTGCGGGTCCTGAGGCAGTATGGCCCGCGATGCGCAAAGGACTCGTACCGGTGATGGCGTGGCTGCTCGCGACGGGAGCGGCGGTCACGCTGTCGTGGTGGGGTGTGCACACGGTCATGGCGGGGACGGCGTACGACCCGCCGCGCGCCCTGCCGATCACGGCGGCCGACGCGCGGGACCGGTCCTCGACGCCCGCGCCCCCGCCGCCGTCCGCCTCCGCAGGCCCTGTGCGCACCCCCTCACCGAGCCCGACCCCGACCCCCGCCCGGACCCCGGTCCGCGCTCCTGGCCCATCCGCCTCCGCGACCGCCTCCGGCCAGGTCAGGGCGTACGACACCGGCGGCGGCCGGGCGGTGTTCGACCTGGGCGCGGCGGACGCCACGCTCGTCTCGGCGACGCCGGGGACCGGCTGGTCGATGCAGGTGTGGAAGACCGACACCTGGATCCGGGTGGAGTTCAGCCGGGGCACGGACCGCGTGTCGGTGTTCTGCACCTGGCACGACGGGCCGCCGCATGTCGAGGTCGGGAACTACTAGCCCTCAGCGGAAGACGGAGAGCGGTGGCGCCGGGGAGGCCACGGCCGCCGCGTCCGTCACGGGTACGGCCCCGCCCGTGAAGTCGGTGAGCGGCTTGCCGTGTTCGACGCGGGCGGGATGTGGGTCGGAGGCGGCGCGCCGGGTGAGTTCGGCGAGCGGGAGCGGGGCGTTCGAGGCCACGAGGATCGCGTTGCCGAAGCGCTTGCCGCGCAGGACGGCCGCGTCGGCGATCAGCGCGAGTTCGGCGAACCGGGCGGCGGCGGTGGCGATCTGGCCGCGCAGATGCGCGAGCGGCGGGCCGTCGGCGAGGTTCGCGGCGTAGACCCCGAAGGGCCCCAGCGCCCGGCGGACCTCGTCCAGGAACTCGGTGGAGGTGAGGTGGGCCGGGGTGCGGGCGCCGCTGAACACGTCGGCGATGATCAAGTCCGCCCAGCCGTCGGGGACTTTGCCGAGCCCCACGCGCGCGTCCGCCGAACGGACCCTGATCCGGGCGCCCTGGTCCAGCGGCAGTTCCCGGCGCACCAGTTGCACCAGGCTCGCGTCCCGCTCGACGACCTGCTGGGTGGCGCGGGGCCGGGTGGCGGCGACGTACCGGGCGAGGGTGAACGCGCCGCCGCCGAGGTGCACCGCCTGTACGGGCTTGCCGGGCGGGGCGACGAGGTCGATGACATGGCCGAGGCGGCGCTGGTACTCGAAGGAGAGGTACGCGGGGTCGTCCAGGTCGACGTGCGACTGCGGGGCGCCGTCGATCAGCAGCGTCCAGGCCCGGCCGCGGTCGGGGTCCGGGACCAGCTCGGCGAGCCCGCCGTCGACCGCCTCCACCACGGGCTGTGCGGCGGCCGGCCTGCGCCGCCCGGTGTGCCCCGTGTCTCTCGTACTCCTCGACCTGCCCACCGGCCCATTTTCGCAGGTGCCGGGGCCGGGTGCCTCACCGGCAGCTGTCGGCCGCCTCGATCAGCCGAGCGGCCTCGCCGAGCGCCTCGCGCAGCACCACCGGGTCGGTGGCGAGGTCGGCGCCGCCGGGCGGCAGCAACCAGTCGGAGCCCTCCACCGGCGGCTCGGGGGCCAGGCGCATGCCGCGCCCGTCGGTCCCGGTGCAGGTGCTGCCCGGCACGTCCCAGCAGGCCGCGGTGCCGGCCGGGACCAGGAAGCCGAGGGTGTCGCAGCCGCCGTCGTGGAGCACGGGCCCCATCGCGTCGCCGGAGCCGCGCCGCAGGATGTCGACCGCCTCCAGCCCCTGCCGGGCCGGCACCGTCACGAGGTCGCACACCGCCTCGTCAGCCGCGCCCGACGGCGACGACGTACACGGTTCGTTGCTCTGGCTGGTCTCCATGCCGGCCTCCACCACACAGCACTGTTGCGGTCCAACCCGTCCAACGCGCGAGGGCGTCAACGGCTACGGCGCAAGTGCGCCGCAAAGGATGGCACTTCATGGCAGATCGTGGATGAGATATCCGGTTTGTAGCTAAACACCGCGTGGCGGGTCCGTCACAGCAGGTACGTTCATGCCCGGTTCGACGGTTCGCACGAGAGGACCCGGCCATGGCGTCGTCAACCGTGACCTCGTCACAGTCCGAACGGCCACCACGGCCCAACCTCGCCTTCCGGCAGTTGCGCGGCAGGCGCTCACCGGCCGAGTTCGCGGCGCTCGTACGGCGTGCCGCGCGCGAGATCGGTGAGCGGGTGAGCTGTGACGCGCGGTACATCGGCAGGGTCGAGGCGGGTGAGATCCGCTGCCCGAACTACGCGTACGAGCGGGTGTTCCTGCACATGTTCCCCGGCCGCACGCTCACCGACCTCGGCTTCGCGCCGCGTTCGTCCGTGCGCGGGCGGGCGGCGCGCCCGGCCGTGGACGGGCTCGGTGAGCCGCGGGCGGCCTCCGGGCCGTATGACACGCAGGACCCGCACGACGCGTGCGACCCGCAGGACCAGCACGACCGGCACGACCCGCACCACCCGTACGACCCGCACGAGCCGTATGACCCGCGCGAGCCGTACGAGAACCACCACCTGAACCACGAGGAGAGCGACGTGCTGCGTCGCGCATTCATGACCGGCGGCGGCGCCACGATGGCCGCCGTCACGCTGGCCCCACTGGGGCTCGCCCCGGACACAGCGGCCGCCGTCAGACGCCCCGGGCGCGCCGGAACGACCGAGGCGACCGCCCTGGAGGAGGCCGTCCGCCGCATCCGGCTGCTCGACGACCGGCACGGCGCGGACGGCCTCTACCGGCGCGCGGCGGCTCCGCTGCGCGCCGCCTACGCGCTGCTGGACGCCGGCGCGACCCGGCAGACGACCGCCGACCGGCTGCACTCGGGCGCCGGTGAACTCGCCATCTCCGTGGGCTGGTTGGCCCATGACTCGGGCCGCTTCGAGGATGCCCGCTCGCACTACGCGGAGGCGTTGGCCACGGCCCGGATGACCGGGGACCCGGCCCTGGAGGCGCACGCCTTCTGCAACACCGCGTTCCTCGCGCGGGACGCCGGCCGGCCCCGCGAGGCGGTCCGCGCGGCCCAGGCCGCCCAGCGCGCCGCCCGCCCGCTCGGCTCCGCCCGGCTGATGTCCCTGCTGGCCCTGCGCGAGGCGGGCGGCTGGGCGGGGCTCGCCGACCGCACCGGCTGCGAGCAGGCGCTCGTGCGGGCCCAGACCCTCTTCATCCGCGGCCGCTCGGACGCCGACCCCGAGTGGATGAGCTTCTACGGCGAGGCCGAGCTGGAGGGACTGGAGGCGCAGTGCTGGTCCACGCTGGGCGACTGGCGGCGCGCGTCACGGCACGCGTACCGCGCGACCGAGTTGCAGGATCCTCACTTCAGCCGGAACATCGCGCTCTACACCGCCGAACTGGCCGACGATCTCGCCCGTGAGGGGCGGCCGGACGAGGCCGCCGCCGCCGGGATGCGGGTGCTCTCCCTGCTGGACCAGGTCCAGTCCTCACGGATCCAGAGCATGCTGGCGGGTACGGCACGGGTGCTGCTGCCGCACCGGCGGGCGTCCGGGGTCTCCGAGTTCCTGGACCGGCACGCATGCGTGCCGAGGCCGGGGCGGGTCTGACCGGACTCGGGACGGACTCAGGACGCCAGGTGGCCCACGTCGTTCCAGCTGTGGACGGCCGGCTCCCCGTACGCCCAGCCCAGGACCGACAGCGACGTCGGGTTCAGCCGGAGGCGGGCGCCGAAGGCCAGCGGAAGGCCCAGCCAGCGGGCGCCTATGGAGCGCAGGATGTGGCCGTGGGCGAAGATCAGGACGTCGCGGTCGGCCGAGCGCGCCCACGAGACCACCTCGTCCGCGCGCGCGGTGACCTCCGCGAGGGTCTCGCCCTCCGGAACGCCGTCCCGCCAGATCAGCCAGTCCGGCCGCCCGGCGTGGATCTCGGCGGGGGTCAGGCCCTCGTAGGCGCCGTAGTCCCACTCCATGAGCGTGTCCCAGTCGGCGGCGCGGTCGCCGAAGCCGGCCAGATCGCACGTCTCACGCGCGCGTACCAGCGGACTGGTGCGCACCTCCACGTCCGGCAGCCCGTCCAGCGGGGCGCTGTGCAGGCGCTCACCGAGCAGCTTGGCGCCGCGTCGGCCCTCCTCCAGCAGCGGTACGTCCGTCCGGCCCGTGTGTTTGCCGGACAGTGACCATGCGGTCTGTCCGTGCCGGGCCAGCAGGATGCGCGGTGCCATGGGAGACCTTTCCGGATGCGAAGGGGACCCCTCCATCATCGCTCACCCCGTGCCGGGGCAACCCCGCGGGCGATCTCGGCGTCTTCGAGGTCTGAGTGCCCGCGGGGCGCGTCGCCCGGGCGAGCGCCCGGGCCCCTCCTGAGCGGAGAGGGCGCGCCCGCGGGGGCGACGGACGAACACCGTAAAGTGGCACGGTCGCCCTGCGGGGCGCGGGCCGCACAGCACGACAAGGGGGAGGGCGATCCATGCCGACCGAGACACCGAGCACCGGGGCGGCCCCGCCCACCCGGCTGCGCTGGTGGACCGAGCTGCCGCTGATCCTCCTGGTCTACGGCTGCTACTCGGCGGGCCGCCTGCTCGTGCGCGGTGACGTCGCCTCCGCCGTGGACCACGGCCTGGCGATCCTGCGCATCGAGGACACCCTGCACCTCAACGCCGAGCACCCGCTCAACCGGCTCTTCACGCGCGAGCCCTGGCTCGGCGTACCGGCGGACTTCTGGTACGCCTCGCTGCACTACCTGATCACACCCGCGATCCTGATCTGGCTGTTCAGGGCCCGCTCCGAGCACTACCGGCGGGCCCGCACCTGGCTGATGACGTCCACGTTCATCGGCTTGATCGGCTTCACGCTGCTGCCGACCTGCCCGCCCCGGCTGCTCGCCGCCGGGCACGGTTTCGTGGACACCATGGCGCACTACAGCTCCTACGGCTGGTGGGGCGGCGACGCCAGCGCGCCGCGCGGGCTGGGCGGGATGACCAACCAGTACGCGGCGATGCCGAGCCTGCACG
Organism: Streptomyces sp. NPDC025793; assembly: GCF_055558375.1. Lineage (NCBI taxonomy): Bacteria > Bacillati > Actinomycetota > Actinomycetes > Kitasatosporales > Streptomycetaceae > Streptomyces > Streptomyces sp. NPDC025793. The sequence continues at coordinate 5,119 of NZ_JBVHMR010000017.1, forward strand.
TCGGCTGGGCGCTGTGGTGCGGGGTGATGCTGTGGCGGCACAGCGGCACGCGCGTGGCGAGGATCCTCGGTGTCGCCTACCCGCTGGGCACCGCGCTGGTGGTCATGGGCACCGCCAACCACTATCTGCTGGACGCGGTCGCGGGCGTCGCCGTGATGGGCGTCGGACACCTGCTGGCGCCGCGTGTGACGCGGGTCCTGGACCGGCTCCGGACCCGCCTGTTCCCGCGCCTCGCACCGGTCGCCGACGCCACGGTTTCCCCGATTGTCAGTGGCGGATGCCAGACTTCCGCGGGTGAGCGAATTCCACGGCAGCGCGAGTCTCGGCTCGACGCCGGGGCCGGACCCGACACGTCCCCCAGCGACGAGGGCGAAGGGGCTGCGGCATCGGCTCGCTGAGCTGCGCGGTCCCGACGTACCGGCCAAGGCCCTGGACGCCCGCGCCCTCGCGGCGCTCGCCGCGAACCCCGGGTGCCGCAGGCGGGCGATCCTGGACGGCGCCGGGGTGGACAAGGCGCGGCTGGCGAGCGCGCTGGGTGCACCGTCCGGTTTCGGGCAGTCGCAGTTCGCGCTGACGCGGGGCAACGCGTTCGAGGCGCGGGTGAAGGCGGACGGCGGTGCGGAGCTGCTGCACCTGGCGCACGCCCGCCTCGACCCGGACGCCGCGCCGCCCGAGGGCGCCGCCGTGCCCGACCTGACCGCGCACGGCCCCGAGGGGCGTACGGCGCGTACGGCACTGGCGCTGCGGGAGGCCACGCGCGCGGGTGGCTGGACGCTGCTGGACCATCCGATGCTGGCGCTGGACGTGGCGGGTTCGCTCGCCTTCCTGGAGCCGGACGCGGTGGTGGTGCACCCCGACGGCAGCTGGTCGGTGGTGGAGATCAAGTCCTTCCCGATGCTGGACGGCGCGGCGGATCCGGCGAAGGTCGGCGCGGCGGCCCGCCAGGCGGCGGTGTACGTGCTGGCCCTGGAGGAGGTGGCCGGGCGCCTCGGCGCGGAGCCGGAGGGGCGCGCCGGTGCCGGGGAGGCGAGCGCGCAGGACAGCGCTCCGGCCCCGCGCGTGCGGCACCGGGTGCTGCTGGTGTGCCCGAAGGACTTCTCCAACCTGGCGGCCGGATCGGCCGTGGACGTGCGCAGGCAGCGCGCCGTCACCGCGCGCCAGCTGGCCCGGCTCACCCGGATCGAGGAGATCGCCGACGCCCTGCCCGAGGGCGCGTGCTTCGCGCCCGACCGCAGTGCCGGGGAGCTGACGGCGGCCGTGGCGGCGGTCCCGGCGACCTACGCGCCGGAGTGCCTGTCCGCGTGCGAACTGGCCTTCCACTGCCGGGACCGCGCGCGTGCGGCAGGCGCCGTCACCCGCCTCGGCCGGCCGCTGCGCGCCGAACTGGGCGGTCTGGCCACGGTCGAGGACGTCCTCGCGGCGGCCCGGGGCGAGCGGGGCGACCCGGACGACCCGGCGGTCGCGGCCCTGCGCCGGGCCGCCGCTCTGCGCGCCGAGGCACTGGCCGGCGCACCGGGCGCGCCGGACGTGGGCGCCGCAGCGACTAAGGGGGTGGCGGGTGTGCCGGGCGGGCGCGTCGGCTCGCCGGAGGAGGTGACCGCGTGTCGCTGATCACGACCCTGGCCCGGTTCGAGGCCGTCGACAGCGGCCGGGCCCAGCCCGTCGCGACCGTCCGGCACCGGCATCTGTCCGCGCGTCCGCTGGTGTTCGTGCCGCTCACCACCGCCGGTGAGACCGGCGCCCCGCTGGGCGCGCTGGTCGGCACCGACCGGGACGCGCCCCGCCTGCTGGTCGTGCCGCAGCCCCGCGACCGCGACCTGCGCTTCGGCTTCCTCGCCGACCTGGCCGACGTCGTGCTGCCGTACATCGACGCCCACGCGGAGTCCGTGGAGGCGGCCGAGCGCACCGAGACCGACCCGGAGACCGGCAAGCGGGTCAAGGTCGAGGTGGAGCTGTGCGCGGACGCGCCCCAGCTGATCGTGCCGAGCCGCGCGGGCCTGGACTTCGTCCGGCTGCTGGGCCGCTCGACGCGCTTTCGCCGTACGGCCGAGCAGGACCCCGAGGCGCCCCATCCGGCGCCGCCGCGCATTCCGTTGCTGGGCCGCTGGCTGACCCACTACGGCGAGCGGGCCCGCGTCCCCGGCTCCTCGCTGCTGCTCGCCCTCACCGACGTGCTCTCGCGGCACTGGGCCACCGGCCAGTCCAGCCTGGAGGACCAGCATCTGGGCGCGCTGCTGGCCTGGATCGACCCGCCCGAGGGCATCTCGGGCGCGCAGGCCGCGCGCGCGGCCGAGCTGGCCCGGGACGCCGACGGCCAGCTGCTCTGCCCGCCGGCCGGTCCGGCCACCGACCCGGCGTTCGACAACAAGCTGCTGGCCCCGGCGATCGAGCGCTACGACCGCGCGCGTGCCGCGCTCGCCGCCGCCGAGGACGCCGTGACCGCCGACGACCGGCTGGCCGCGCTCACGGCGGCCGAGCGGGAGATCCGCGACCTGGTGGCCGGCCGTACCCGGCCGACCTGGGACGCGGTGTGGCGGGGCCTGGACCTGCTGCGGGAGCTGCCCCGGGGCGCGTACGCCGAGGAGCGCTGGACCCGGGACCGCTGGTCGTTCACGGGCCACCGGGACCGGGTGCTGGCGGGCGAGCCCCCGCAGCCGCGCCGGGACGACGCGGTGACGGCGGCGAACAAGCTGGCCACGCGCGAGCGTGAGCAGGCCCGGCTGGAGGCGCAGGAGGCGCTGGACGACCCGCTGGTGATGGCGGGGCGGCGGCTGGCCGGGGAGGCGTTCGCGGGCGAGGTGATCGATGTCGTCATGGCGTACAGCGAGGGCAGGCGGCCGAGCCCTCGCCCGCTGGTGACGGTCCGCACGGACGACCGGCCGCAGACGGCCGAGCGGGCGAAGGTGTACCGCTCGCTGGGCGGCAGGCCGCAGTCGGCGGAGGTGGTCGGGCAGGAGGCCGACGGAGTGCTGGTCCTGCGGGTGCTGGACAAGATGGGCCGCGGCAAGGAGCCGGAGCCCGGTTCGGTGCCGGACAAGGGCGACCGGATCTGCTTCACGCTGTTCGAGCACGAGCAGCGCGGCGGCGCGAAGCTGCCCGACCCGGAGCAGACCCCGTGGACGCACGGCGGTCCGCCGGGCGAGCCCGCGCCGGAGGCCCCTGACGCCGTGACCGAGGAGGACGTCCTGTGAGCCCCGCGCATCCGCATCCTGCGTCGGCGGTCGGCTTCGACCCCGGAGCCGCTGCCGCCCGCGCCACCGACGCGATCCTGCGCGACACCCTGCACGGCACCGAGCGGGGCGTGGTCGTGGACTCCCCGCCGGGTGCCGGCAAGTCCACGCTGGTGGTCCGCGCGGCCCTCGAACTGGCCGACGCCGGGCGCCCGTTGATGGTGGTGGCTCAGACGAACGCCCAGGTGGACGATCTGGTCCTGCGGCTCGCCGAGAAGAACCCGGAGCTGCCCGTCGGCCGCCTCCACAGCAGCGACGCGGACGCGTACGACCCGGCGCTCGACGAACTGCCCCAGGTCCGCACCTCGGCGAAGGCGGCCGACCTGAAGGACCTGCCCGTCGTCCTGTCCACGGCCGCGAAGTGGGCGCACGTCACGGTGGACGAGCCGTGGCGGCACGCGATCGTGGACGAGGCGTACCAGATGCGCTCGGACTCGCTGCTGGCCGTGGCCGGGCTGTTCGAGCGGGCGCTGTTCGTGGGCGACCCGGGCCAGCTGGACCCGTTCGCGATCGTCGGCAGCGAGCAGTGGGCGGGCCTGTCGTACGACCCCTCGGCCTCCGCCGTCAGCACGCTCCTGGCGCACAACCCGGCCCTGCCGCAGCACCGCCTGCCGGTGTCCTGGCGGCTCCCGGCCTCGGCGGCCCCGCTGGTCTCGGACGCGTTCTACCCGTACACCCCGTTCCGCAGCGGCACGGACCACGGCGACCGCGCCTTGACCTTCGCCGTCCCGTCCGACGGCTCCGGCCCGGACCGGGTGATCGACGAGGCGGCGCGCTCCGGCTGGGGCCTGCTGGAGCTGCCCGCCCGGCACACTCCGCGCACGGATCCGGAGGCGGTCCGCGCGGTGGCCGCGGTGGTACGCCGGCTGCTGGACCGCGGCGGCGCGGCCACCTCCGAGCGCTCCCCGGACCCTTCCCCCCTCACCCCCGACCGCGTCGCCGTCGGCACGGCCCACCGCGACCAGGCGGCGGCGGTCCGCGCGGCGCTCGCCGAGCTGGGCGCAGCGGACGTGACGGTCGACACGGCCAACCGGCTCCAGGGCCGCGAGTACGACGTCACGGTCGTCCTGCACCCACTGTCCGGCCGCCCCGACGCCACGGCCTTCCACCTGGAGACCGGCCGCCTGTGCGTCCTCGCCTCCCGGCACCGCCACGCCTGCATCGTGGTCTGCCGCGCGGGCGTGGGCGACCTCCTCGACGACTACCCCTCCACGGAACCGGTCCAGCTGGGCACGCTGGTGAAGTTCCCGGACGGCTGGGAGGCGAACCACGCGATCCTGGCCCACCTCGCCGAACACCGGGTCAGCTGGCGCCCATGACCGGCACACCGGGCACCAGGTCGGCGGACACCCGGCTCAGCACCGCCCCCCTCGCCGGACGGAGTCCGGCACACCGCCGGAGGCGGCCGAAGGTCACAGCCCCGGACGGCCGGGAGGCGAACCACGCGATCCTGGCCCACCTCGCCGAACACCGGGCCAGCCGGCGCCCACGACGGAACCCACCCCCGCACGAACAGCCGTAGGTCACCCGGGAGGGGCTCTTGCGAAGGCGCGGGACAATGGACGGTGGCCCACCCGTAGGTGGTGCCCAGCGAACCGTACGAGGAGGAGACAAGACATGGCGGAGCCCACGCCGCGTCGTGACGAACCGCGGCTACGCCCCGCGCCCCTGCTCTTCGAGCCCGTGGAGGCGGCCTCCGATCCCGAGCACTTCTTCGATCTGGAGTCGATCGAGGATCCGCGAGCGCTGCTGGCCCGGGCGACGGAGCTGACCCAGGCGTTCCGCGCGGCCGCCGACCGGGCGATGGAGTTCCAGGCCATCGCGGCGGCCCAGCTCGCCGACCCGCGTCGCTTCGACCGGCTGACCCCGGCCGACATCGCCGAGCGCGCGGAGTGGACCGAGGACTACGCGAAGCGGATGGTCGAGTTCGGCCGGGACCTGCTGCGGGGCGACAGCGAGGGGCGGACGACCCCCGACCCCGTGTGACCGTCGTCCCCGTGTGACCGTCGACACCGTCAACCCGGTGCGTCAACGCGATACGTCAACCCGTCTGGCATATGCCAGGCGGGCAAGATACTCCTCCCCCACCCCCGTTGTCCCGGTTTTCGGCAACTCAGAAGAACGGCCCGCTCACCCCCGGTACACCTGGCGGTATGAGCAGCACACCGAACGTCACCCGAGTCACCGCCGACGGCGTCGCCTGGCTCGCTTCGACAGGGACATATCCCCGGAGCACGCTCACCCACTGGCGGCAGCACCCCGACACCCCGGTCGTCCTGCCCTGCGGCACCGCCTTCGACGTGGTGAGCGCCCCCGCGGTCTTCGGGCGCCGGATGCTGGACCAGCTGTGGGACGAGGGTCCGGGCTCGGGCCCGGTCGCGATGTTCCGGGGCCGCATGCTGCTGTTCTCCACCCCGGGCACGGCCCAGCGGCTGCCCTCACTGCTGGCCTGGGAGGAGTGGGGCTCGCACCGTACGCAGGCGGTCCCGCCGCTGCTGTGCCACGGCACCGGCGACGCGGTGACCGTCCCCGCCCCGTGCGGCGACGCCCCCGTCGCGGGCGAGTCGCGCTGGCTGGTGGCGCCGGACCAGCGGCACCCGTGGCTGCCGGGGCCCGAGGTGGTGCTCTGGGCGGCCGTACGAGCCGCCCGCGCTGCGGTGCGGATATCGATTTTTCCTCCCGCCGACCAGGATGCTAAGGTCTACGACGTCAGCAGGCGCCGCTAGCTCAGTTGGTTAGAGCAGCTGACTCTTAATCAGCGGGTCCGGGGTTCGAGTCCCTGGCGGCGCACGCGCGTGAAGAACGGCGGGTCCGATTCGAAGGAATCGGACCCGCCGTTCTCGTATGCACCCCCCTTGTACGTACCCGCCCCTTGTACGTACCCCCTTCGACGGCGCACGGCGCTCAGCCCTCGTCTTTCAGCCGCGGCGTGATCCGCACCGTCCACGCCCCCGACGCCGTCCGGTCCTCGGCCTCCACCTGCACGCCGTCCCCGGGCACGGTGAAGCTCTCACCGAGGGCGACCGGGGCGTCGGCGAGGGGCGGACGGACCGAGTTCTCCCAGCAGGCCTCGGTGTGCGGGTGGGCGTCCACGACCTGCACCGGGCCGCCGCCGGACTGCGCGCCGCTCCTGACGCGGTACACCAGGACGCCCTGCCTGCACGCGGCCCGGTCGTTGCCGGCCGCGCTGCGCACCTCGAAGGCGAGGGCACTGTCGGCGCCGGTGCGGACGACCGCCAGTTTCACCCCGTGCCCGAGCCCGAAGGCCGGGGCGCCCGCCGTGTCCCGCACCGGGACGCCGGGGCCGGCCTCCAGCGGCTCCAGGGTCAGCCGGGTCGGCCGCGCACCGCGCACGCACACCACCTGGCGCGGATCCAGCCAGCCCAGTTTCCACTTGTGCCACGCGAACAGGTCGGGCGCGAGCCCGAACTGACTGCCCATCAGATCCCAGTCGCCGACGTAGGTGTCCCAGTCGCCCTTGCCGTCGACCGGGCGGTGGTAGAGGTCGGGCAGGTCGAAGACATGGCCGGTCTCGTGGGCGAGGACCAGCCGGTCCGGCGGGTGCCTCTCGAAGACCGTGACGACCCGGCGGACGTCCGTGCCGTCCACGTGGATCGGCGTGTCGAGGTTCACGACCTTCGTGGCGTCCGAGTCGACGCCGGGCGCGTCCGGGTCGGCGACCAGGTACACGACCTGGTAGCGGGAGAAGTCGACCTCCCGGTCGGCCGCCGCGAACGCGTCCCGCAGGTAGGCGCCGCGGTCCTCGGCGCTCCAGTCGCGCTTCATGGCGTACGCCGTGGACGGCTTCGGCATGCGCAGCCAGTGCTTCAGCGGGTGCGGGCGCAGGGTGAAGCGGCCGTAGGAGGCCTGCTCGTAGTAGCGGCTGGTGGCCGGGAAGTGATCGGCCGCCAGTTGGGCGGGGGTCACGCGGGGGGTGGCGTCCGGGAAGGAGAGGAAGACCAGGACGGCGTCGAGGGCGCCGGTCGGGTGGGTGTAGTCCGGGTTCCAGGCGTCCAGGCCCTCCGAGTGGTGGTCGTCGGTGCGGTGCAGGGCGCAGGGGGTGGTGGAGAAGGGCTCGGCCGCCGAGGGGCTGCCGAGGATCGAGGTGGCGGCGAGCGCCGACAGCGTGGTGCACACGGCGGCGGTGCTGCGCAGCATGGGCACGGACGTGACCTCCGGACGCGATTCAGGGACCCACCCTCCAGATTGGCGCGTTTATTGCGCCATGCCCTGTTTGCCTGCACCGGAAGGGTGAGCGCGCCCCGCCGCGCACCGGCGCACCCCGGCGCTCGACACCCCGCATCACTCACGGAACGTCACAACTGGTCGGCGGCTTGAAGAACCCGCCCAGGTGCGGGCAGAAACGATCTGTCAGAACCCTTGCTCGATCCGGGACACTGGAGAGTGGCTGGAAGGGCCCGGGGCCAGCCTCTATGATCGGCACACTTTCCGGCACGGACAGAGATCGAGTGCACTGCGGGAGCGAGCGGTGAGCGGAACGTCCGAAGGGCCGACGCCCGAGGCAGACCTCGACCGGTCAGCCGTTACAGACAGTGATCACACCTTCTATCGCCGTGTCTTCGCGGCGGCCCCGCTCGCCATGGCCGTCGTGGACCGCGCGGGACTCGTCGTCCGCGCGAACGCGGCTTTCGGGGAACTCCTCGGCATGTCCGCGGACACCCCCCTCACCGGCCGGGTCGCCGCCGATCTGGTGGACCTGGCCTCGGACGCCCGCAGTTGGCACGCCTACCGCGAGGTCCTGCGCGGCCGGCAGGCCCGGCTGCGCTGCACCCGCCGGCTCAAACACCCCGAGGGGCACTCGGTGTGGGTGCAGGTCACCGTGTCGCCGCTCGCGGGCGACGCCCCCTCGGCGCCGTACACGGGCGCGGAGCCCGGCGTGCTGCTGTCGGTCGCGGACATCAGCGCCCGCCGTGAACTCCAGGCGCGGCTGCGGCACTTGCAGATGCACGACCCGGTGACCCGGCTGCCCAACCGCACGCTGTTCTTCGAGCGGCTCTCGGGCGCGCTGGAGGCGGAGTCGTACGAGCAGAGCGGCACCGGGCGGATCGGCCTGTGCTATCTGGACCTCGACGGCTTCAAGGCCGTCAACGACACCCTCGGCCACCGCGTCGGCGACCGGCTGCTCGCGGCCGTCGCCGAGCGGCTGACCCGGGTCGCCGACGAGGCGGGGTACGCCCGCGCCGCCACCCCCCTGGTGGCCCGGCTCGGCGGTGACGAGTTCGCGCTGCTGGTCGAGGACTCCACCGGCACCGAACAGCTCGCCGATCTCGCCGAGTCGGCGCTGAAGGCCCTGGAGGACCCCTTCGACCTGGCCGGCCAGCGGCTGTCGCTGACCGCGTCCATCGGGGTGGTGGAGCGCCACGCGGCGGGGACGACGGCCACCGGTCTCATGCAGGCGGCGGACACGACCCTGTACTGGGCGAAGGCCGACGGCAAGGGCCGCTGGACCCTGTTCGACCCCGAGCGCAACGCGCACCGGATGACCCGGCAGGCCCTGTCCTCGACCCTGCGCCCCGCCATCGAGCGCGGTGAGTTCGCCCTCGAATACCAGCCGTTGGTCGGCATGGAGGACGGCCGGCTGTCCGGGGTCGAGGCGCTGGTGCGCTGGCATCACCCGCAGTTCGGCACGCTGACGCCGAATCGGTTCATCGGACTGGCCGAGGAGGACGGCTCGATCGTCCAGCTCGGCCGCTGGGTGCTGAACACCGCCTGCCGGCAGGCCCGCCGCTGGCAGCTGGACCACCCCGGGGAGCCGCCCATCTTCGTCAGCGTCAACGTGGCCGTACGGCAGGTGTGGGACTCCGACCTGGTCGCCGACGTGGCGCAGGTGCTCGCCGAGACCGGGCTCGCGCCGCATCTGCTCCAGCTGGAGCTGACCGAGTCGGCGGTGATGGGCTCGGCGGGCCGTCCGCTCCAGGCCCTCCAGGCGCTCAGCGACATGGGCGTGCGCATCGCCATCGACGACTTCGGCACCGGTTACTCCAACCTCGCCTACCTCAGCCGGCTGCCGGTCTCCACGCTGAAGCTGGACGGCTCCTTCGTGCGCGGCTTCCAGTACGAGGGCGACCAGAAGGCGATCGCGCCCAACCCGGCGGACGAGGTCATCGTCGAGGCGATGATCCGGCTGGCCCACCGGCTCGGGATCACCGTGACCGCCGAGTGCGTGGAGACCTCCGCGCAGGCCACCCGGCTGCGCCGGATCGGCTGCGACACCGGGCAGGGCTGGCTGTACTCCCGCCCGGTGCCGCCGGATCGTATCTCCGAGCTGCTCGGCACCGACGTCTGCCCGAGTCCCTGACCGGCGCGGCCGTCCCGGCCGTCCCGCGCCGTCGCGACCACGGCGTCAGGCCTGCGGCAGTCCGTAGGCGTCGGCGATCAACTCGTAGGAGCGCAGCCGCAGTTCGCCGCGGTGGGCGTGGGAGACGAGCATCAGCTCGTCGGCGCCGGTGCGCTTGTGGAGGTCGTCGAGGCCGGAGCGGACCTCGTCGGCGGTGCCGTGCACGATGTTGGCCGTCCAGGAGTCGATGAACTCCTCCTCCATCGGGCTGAACTCGTGCTTCTCGGCCTCGGCCGGGTCGGGGAAGAGGCCGGGGCGGCCGGTGCGCAGCCGGAGCATGTTCAGGGCCATCGCCCGGGTCTGGCGGCGGGCCTCGCGCGGGTCGTCCGTGGCGAGCGTGGACACGCCGATGAGGGCGTACGGCTCGTCGAGGACCGCGGAGGGCCGGAAGGTCTCGCGGTACAGGTCGAGGGCCGGGATGGTGTTCTGCGCGGAGAAGTGGTGCGCGAAGGCGAAGGGCAGGCCCAGCATCGCGGCGAGGCGCGCGCTGAAGCCGGAGGAGCCGAGCAGCCAGACCGGCGGCCGGTGCGGGGACTGGACACCGCCGGGGCTGGTGGCCTGGACGGGGCCCGGGATGGCGTGGATGCGGCCGTAGCGATGCCCGTCGGGGAAGTCGTCGTCCAGGAAGCGGGTCAGCTCGGCGAGCTGCTGCGGGAAGTCGTCGGCGCCCTCGGCCAGGGTGTCGGTGCGGCGCAGGGCGGCGGCGGTGGCGCCGTCCGTGCCCGGCGCCCGGCCGAGGCCCAGGTCGATGCGGCCCGGGGCCATCGCCTCCAGCGTGCCGAACTGCTCGGCGATCACGAGCGGCGCGTGGTTGGGCAGCATGACGCCGCCCGAGCCGAGCCGGATGCGCTCGGTGTGGGCGGCGAGGTGGGCGAGGATCACCGCGGGCGAGGAGGAGGCGACGCCGGGCATGGAGTGGTGCTCGGCGACCCAGTACCGGTGGAATCCGCGGGCCTCCGTGAACTTCGCCAGCGCGACGCTGGTGCGCAGGGCGTCCCCGGCGGTACTGCCCGCGCCGACGGTCACCAGGTCCAGTACGGAGAGGGGGACGGGGGCGGTGCCGTGTGTCGTGCCCCGGATCTCGTCTGCCTCGTCTGCCGACACGGTGTGGCCTCCTGTGGTGTGGCGTGCGCTGTGCGTCCGCCAGGTAACAGGAGGCACTCTCCGTTTATTCCGGCCGCCGTGCCACCTCCACCTCCCGTGCCGCCCTTCGCGCCGCCCCTCCTTCCGGACTCAGACCTGGATGATCGGCTCCCGCGTGAACAGGGTCCCGAGCCTCGGCGCGTTCACCCGCCGGTCCGCCAGCCGCAGCCCCTCCCACACGGTCACCTGGTTGGCCGTGAGCACCGGCTTGCCCAGCTCCTTCTCCAGCCGCGGCAGATACGCGGCCGTGTGCAGGGCCGTGTCCGGGAGCAGGACCGCCTGCGCGCCGGCGCCGTCCGCCGCGCGGGCCAGCGCCAGCACCTCCTCCTCCCCCCACGTGCCGACCTCGGCCGCCGTGACGATCCCGGACGGGCGCACCGCGGTCACCTCCAGACCGCCGGCCCGCAGGAAGTCCGCGAACAGCCCGGCCACGTCCTCCGGGTAGGTCGCGCCGACGGCGACCCGCCGTACCCCGATCTCCTGGGCCGCGTGCACGAAGGCGAACGACGTCGACGAGGCGGGCATGCCGGCCACCTGCGCGAGGGCGCGCACCTGGTCGCGGGCGCCGTCCCAGCCGTGCACGAAGCTGCCGCTGGTGCACGCCCACACCACCGTCTCCGCGCCCGTCAGCCGCAGCTGGGCCATCCCCGCCGCGAGCCGCTCCCGCGAGCCCATCTCGCGCAGCGCGTCCACCCGGTGCGCGTCCTCACCGATGTCGGTGTGGATCAGGTCCAGCCGGACGTCGCTGCCGAGGAGCTGCTCGATGCGCGGGTAGTCGTCCTCGCCGGAGTGGCCCGGGTAGAGGAATCCGAGTGCGGTCATGTCCGTCCTTTTCCGTGTTGCTGATTCCGGATTCCTGATTCCTGACTCCGGCCTCAGTATTCCTGCGTCTCTTCCGGCAGTACCGGCGGTACGGGCGGCGGCCACACCCGCGCCGACTCGTCGAGCAGCGCCTGATAGGGCCCCACCGCTCGGGTACCCAGCCTGCGCAGCGCCGCCCACATCGTGACCTGGTTGGCAGACAGCACCGGGATGCGCAGCTCGGCCTCCAGCTGGGGGATCACGTCGTACGTCGGCAGGTTGGTGCAGGAGATGAACAGCGCGTCGGCCCGGCCGGGGCGGACCGCCTGCCGGGCCATGGCGACCACGTCCCGGTACGGCACCCGCCAGATCTCCCGGGTCAGCCCCATGAAGGCGCACCCGGTGACCTGCACCCCGCCCTCGGCGATGAACTCCTCCAGCACCCGGGTGACGGACACCGTGTACGGCGTGACCAGCGCGACCCGGCGCACGTCCAGCTCGGCGAGCGCCTCCAGCAGCGCCCCGGACGTCGTCACCGAGGGCGGGGCGCCGGCGAGGCTCATCGCCGCGCACATCGCCCGTTCCCCGGCGACCCCGCCGACGAAGCTGCCCGAGGTGCAGGCGTAGGCGACGACCTCGGGGGCGACGGCGGTCAGCGCGCGGACCGCGTCGCCGAGGGTCTCGTGCTCGCTGACCAGCCGGGCCAGGTCCAGGCTCACCTCGACCGGTACGAACGGCGTGCGGGTCAGATGCAGCGACACCTCGTCGGGCACCCAGCGCCACAGCTCCCGGTCGAGGGCGAAGTCAAAAGGGGCGACGACCCCCACGCCACGCTGCGGACAGGGTCCGCCCAGAAAGGAAACGTCCATGGCAGGCTCCGGCCTCATGACAAGTGGACGAGTGGAAGCGAACAGCGGCGGGCGAGCGGGCAACGAATCGCGAGTACGCCCGTGTTGACGAAGGTAGGTTCGGGTGCGAGCGTGGTCAATCCGCGCAGGATGCGCGGAGAATCCGTGCACGTCAGACGCTCGGAGCCGCCCCGTATGACGACGCTTCCCACGCGCCCCACGCTGCTCGTCCTGGACGCCGAGCCCCTCCCGCGCCTCGGCAGCCTCACCGGTCGCGCCCGTGTCGTGCACACCGGCGCGGACCGGCTGGCCGAGCGGCTGCCGCAGGCGGACGTGCTGCTGGTCTGGGACTTCACCTCGCACGCGGTCCGCGAGGCCTGGCCGGGGGAGGGGCCCCGGCCGCGCTGGGTGCACACGGCGAGCGCGGGCGTGGAGCATCTGATGTGCCCGGAGCTGGCCGCGTCCGACACGGTCGTGACCAACGCGCGCGGGATCTTCGACCAGCCGATCGCCGAGTACGTGGCGGCGCTGGTGCTGGCCGTGGCCAAGGATCTGCCGCGCACGCTGGAGCACCAGCGGGAGCGGGCCTGGCGGCACCGGGAGAGCCGGCGGGTGGCGGGCACGCGCGCGTGCGTGGTCGGCTCGGGCCCGATCGGCCGGGCGATCGTACGGACCCTGAAGGCGCTCGGCGTGACGACGGCGCTGGTCGGGCGGACCCCGCGGACCGGCATCCACGGCCCGGCCGACCTGGACCGGCTGGTCTCGCGCGCGGACTGGGTGATCGCTGCCGCGCCGCTCACCGAGCAGACGCACCACATGTTCGACGCCCACCGCTTCGGCGTGATGCAGCCGTCCGCGTTCTTCGTGAACGTGGGCCGCGGCGGGCTGGTGGACGAGGACGCCCTCGCCCACGCCCTGACCCGGCGCTGGATCGCGGGCGCGGCCCTCGACGTGTTCACGACCGAGCCCCTCCCCGAGGACAGCCCGCTGTGGGGCCTGCCCGGGCTGATCGTCTCCCCGCACATGAGCGGCGACACGATCGGCTGGCGCGACGAACTCGGCAAGCAGTTCGTGGAGTTGTACGAGCGGTGGGCCGCGGGCAGATCACTGGTGAACGTGGTCGACAAGAAACGCGGCTACGTCCCCGGTCACTGAACCACCAGGAGGGTGCATGCAGCTCACCGACCTGACCGCCGTCCGGCTCCTCGACGGATACCGCAAGGGCGAGTTCGGCCCCGTGGAGGCGACCGAACAGGCGCTGGACCGGGCCCGGCGGATCCAGCCGGAGGTGAACGCGTTCGTCCGGCTCACCGAGGAGGACGCGCTCGCGCGGGCCCGGGAGTCGCAGGCGCGCTGGCGGCGCGGTGAGCCGGCGGGGCTGCTCGACGGGGTCCCGGTGACGGTCAAGGACATCCTCCTGCTGCGCGGCCACCCGACCCTGCGCGGCTCCTCGACCCTCTCCGAGCAGGGCAGCTGGAGCGAGGACGCCCCCTCGGTGGCCCGGCTGCGCGAGCACGGCGCGGTGTTCGTCGGCAAGACCACGACCCCCGAGTTCGGCTGGAAGGGCGTGACGGACTCCCCGCTGTCGGGGATCACCCGCAACCCGCACGACCCGTCGCGGACCGCCGGCGGCTCCAGCGGCGGCAGCGCGGCCGCCGTCGCGCTCGGCGCGGGCCCGCTGTCGCTGGGCACGGACGGCGGCGGCAGCATCCGGATCCCGGCCGCGTTCTGCGGGATCTTCGGGCTGAAGCCGACCTACGGCAGGGTGCCGCTGTATCCGGCGAGCGCGTTCGGCACGCTGTCGCACGTGGGCCCGATGACCCGGGACGCGGCCGACGCGGCGCTGCTGCTGGACGTGATCGCCGCCCCCGACCCGCGCGACTGGTCGGCCCTGCCGCCCGCCCCGGGCTCCTTCACGAAAGGCCTGGCCGAAGGGGTACGCGGCCTGCGGGTGGCGTACTCCCCGTCGCTGGGCGGCCAGGTGGCGGTCGCTCCGCAGGTCGCGGCGGCGGTCCGGCGGACGGTGGCCCGGCTCGCCGACCTCGGTGCGTACGTCGAGGAGACCGACCCCGACCTCAGCGACCCGGTGGAGGCGTTCCACACCCTGTGGTTCAGCGGCGCGGCCCGGCTCACCGAGCGCTTCTCCCCGCGCAAGCGGCAGCTGCTGGACCCCGGCCTGCGCGAGATCTGCGTCCAGGGCGCCCGGTGCAGCGCGCTGGACTACCTGGCCGCGGTGGACGTCCGCATGGACCTCGGGCGGCGCATGGGGCGCTTCCACGAGACGTACGACCTGCTGGTGACGCCGACGCTGCCGGTCACGGCGTTCGAGGCGGGCGAGGAGGTGCCGAAGGGGTCGGCGCACCGCCGCTGGACCGGCTGGACCCCCTTCACCTACCCCTTCAACCTGACCCAGCAGCCCGCCGCGACCGTCCCGGTGGGCACGGACGGGGCCGGGCTGCCGGTGGGGATGCAGCTCGTCGCGGCCCGGCACCGGGACGACCTGGTGCTGCGGGCCGCGCACGCGCTGTACGAAGCGGGGATCGCCGCGTCCGCGACCGTCACGCCCGCCGGAAGCTGAGCGTCTCCCCCGCCGCGCCCGTCCGCCACAGGTCGTTGCAGGCCTCGGCCATCCGGTCGAGGCCGTCGGTCACCTGGCCCCAGACGATCCCCGGCACCCAGCCCACGTCCCCGTTGAGCAGCAGGTTGTTGCGCTCGTAGAACAGGGCCAGGTCGACGACGGTGCTGCCGGGGCGGACCTCGCGGTCGTAGCCGTAGGCCTTCGTGCCCAGCTCGGCGCCCGCGAAGGAGAAGTAACAGAGGTCGCCGGGAATCGGGGTGACGGTCGGGTTCTCCAGTGGGGGTTCCGTGGAGGCGAACGGCGGGAAGAGGGCGTAGATCTCGTTGCGCGCGTACTTGGCGTGGTAGACGTCGCCGGACAGCGGCAGCGCCTCCCACACCGCCTCGCAGGTCAGCGGCGCGCGGTCGGTCAGAAGGCGGGCCGTGCAGTGCACGTCCCGCTTGTCGAGTGAGACGGTGACGAATCGATCGGCCATGAAACCAGGGTGCATAGCCCGGGTGCGCTTGGGTAGCCGCGCCGCCATGGCTCCACCACTTGGGAACGACGTACACACATTCCGGTCTGTACGCAGACACAGCCGGCGGTCCGTGCTCGGCGGTCTCGGCTCTCTCGCCGCCCTCGGGGCGCTGGGGGCCGCCGGGTGCACGCGGGTGGCCTCGGCGTCGGACAAGCCGGGGGGTGACCTGCTCGAACGGCTCCGCGCGCAGGGGGTCGTGCGGCTCGGGATCGCCGGGGAGATCCCCTTCGGGTACATCGACAAGAACGGCCATCTCACGGGTGAGGCGCCCGAGTTGGCGAAGGTCGTCTTCAAGCGGCTCGGGGTCCACCGGGTGCAGCCGGTGCCGACGGAGTTCGGCTCGCTGATCCCGGGGCTCAACTCCCAGCAGTTCGACGTCGTCGCGGCCGGGATGTACGTCAACCCGGAGCGCTGCCAGCAGGTGATCTTCGCCGACCCGGACTACCAGATGCTTGACTCCTTCATCGTGCGCAAGGGCAACCCGCTCGGGCTGCACTCCTACAAGGACGTCGTCGCGAAGAAGGCCAGGTTCGCCACCGGCACCGGGTACGCCGAGATCGAGTACGCCGTCGGGGCCGGATACAAACAGGGCGACATCCTCATCGTCCCCGACCAGGTCGCCGGGCTGAACGCGGTGGAGGCCGGCCGCGTCGACGTCTTCGCCGGTACGGCGCTCACCACCCGCGAGGTGGTGAGGAAGTCGGCCAAGGCGGAGGCGACCGCGCCCTTCGCACCGCTGGTCAAGGGCAAGCCGCACGTCGACGGCGGCGCCTTCGCGTTCCGGCCCGCCGAGACGGCCCTGCGGGACGCGTTCAACGTCGAGCTGCACAAGCTGAAGGCGAGCGGGGAGCTGTTCCGGATACTTCGGCCCTTCGGCTTCACCAAGGCCGAGATGACCGGCCTCACCGCGAAGGAGCTGTGCGGCGGATGACCTCGGGACTGTGGGAACTCGTACTGAAGGGCGTCTGGACCACGATCCAGCTGCTGGTGTTCAGCGCCCTGCTGGCCACCGCCGTGTCCTTCGTCGTCGGCGTCGCGCGCACGCACCGCAGCCGGCTCGTGCGCTTCGTCGCCGGCTTCTACACCGAGGTGTTCCGCGGCACCTCGGCGCTCGTGATGATCTTCTGGGTGTTCTTCGTGCTGCCCATCGCGTTCGGCTGGCAGCTGGTGCCGATGTGGGCGGGCACGCTGGCGCTCGGGATGACGTACGGCGCGTACGGCTCGGAGATCGTGCGCGGCGCGCTGAACGCGGTCGACCCGGCGCAGAAGGAGGGCGGGGTGGCCCTCAGCTTCACGCCCTGGCAGCGCCTTCGGCTGATCGAGCTGCCGCAGGCGGTGCCGGAGATGATCCCGTCCTTCTGCAATCTGCTGATCGAGCTGCTCAAGGGCACCGCGCTGGTGTCGGTCATGGGCATGGGCGATCTGACGTTCAGCGCGAACCTGGTGCGGCTCGCGTTGCAGCAGAGCGCGGAGATCTACACGTACGTGCTGCTGATCTACTTCGCGATCGCCTTCGTGCTGACGCGGCTGATGCGGGCACTGGAGAAGAGGCTGAAGTCCGGCATCGGCAGGGACGCGGGGACCGAGTCCGGGGCGCGTGAGCTGAAGCGCGCGCAGACGACCGGAGTGGGGGGTGGTGTCGCATGAAGTGGGACTGGAACGCCGTGAGCGACTTCATGCCGGAGTTCTGGCACGGGCTGCTCGTCACCCTGCAGATCCTGGTCCTCGGCTCGCTGCTGTCGTTCACACTCGGCCTGGTGTGGACGCTGCTGATGCGGACGCCGACCCGGTGGGTGCGCTGGCCGGTCGGGGTGGTCACGGAGTTCGTGCGCAACACCCCGCTGCTGGTGCAGCTGTTCTTCCTGTTCTACGTGCTGCCCGAGTGGGGCCTGACCTTCTCGGCGCTGGCCACCGGCGTCTTCGCGATCGGCCTGCACTACTCGACGTACACGATGCAGGTCTACCGGGCCGGCATCGAGGCCGTGCCGGTCGGCCAGTGGGAGGCCGCGACGGCGCTGAACCTGCCCCGGCGGCGGACCTGGACCGCGGTGATCCTGCCGCAGGCGATCCGCCGGGTGATCCCCGCGCTCGGCAACTACGTGATCTCCATGCTGAAGGACACCCCGATGCTGATGGTGATCACCGTGCTGGAGATGCTCGGCCGGGCCCGGCTCTTCTCCCAGCAGCACTTCCAGTTCACCGAGCCCCTCACCGTGATCGGTGTGGCCTTCATCCTCATCTCCTTCCCGGCCTCTCTGCTGCTGCGAGCTCTGGAGCGACGCCTTGTCCGTTGAACCCCATACGAAGTCCACTGTCGCCGAGAGCGTGCCGGGCGAGCTGGTCCGGCTGGAGAAGGTCACCAAGCGCTTCGGCTCGAACACCGTCCTCGACGGGCTGGACTTCTCCGTCCGGCCCGGCAAGCACGTGACCCTGATCGGGCCCTCCGGCTCCGGCAAGACCACGATCCTGCGGCTGCTGATGACCCTCACCAAGCCGGACGAGGGCACGATCACCGTCGACGGGGAGCAGCTCTTCCCCGCACCGGAGAAGCAGATCCGCGAGGTCCGCAAGAAGATCGGGATGGTCTTCCAGCACTTCAACCTCTTCCCGAACATGAGCGTGCTGCGGAACATCACCGAGGCGCCGGTGCAGGTCCTCGGCCTGTCCGCGGACGAGGCCGAGGCGCGGGCCCGGGAGCTGCTGGAGCTGGTGGGGCTCGCCGACAAGTGCGACGCGAAGCCGACCCGGCTGTCCGGTGGGCAGCAGCAGCGGGTGGCGATCGCCCGCGCGCTGGCGATGCGGCCGCGGGTGCTGCTGCTCGACGAGGTGACCTCCGCGCTCGACCCGGAGCTGGTCGCGGGCGTCCTGGACCTGCTCAGGGACATCGCGCGCAGCACCGACATCACGATGCTCTGCGTGACCCACGAGATGGGTTTCGCCCGGGACATCTCCGACCAGGTCCTGATGTTCGACGGCGGCCGGGTCATCGAGTCGGGCCCGCCGGAGCAGATCTTCAGCGACCCGGAGCAGGAGCGCACCCGGGAATTCCTCAGCGCGGTGCTGTGATGGTGCCCCTGGCATATGCCAGGGGGTTGGTACCCCAGTTGGGAGAGGGCACGGGCGAGAACGGCGCACACCACAATCTCGCCAACACCCTCTCCCCGGGGACCGTTTGCCCGATATCGTGGGTAGCGATCCGCCGACCGGATTTCGCGGCCAGACAGGCGAGCCAGGGGGGAACACCGTGGCACTGACGCACGAGCCGACCGCCCCGTACCACTCGGCCCAGGACGCGCTGCGCGTGCTGGAGACCGTGGCGCGCCACTCCGCCGGGGTCACCGACACCGAGCTGGCCCGCAGCACCGGCTTCGGCGCCGAGCGGCTCACCGCACTGCTGCGCATGCTGCGCCGCGAGGGCTACGTCGAGCAGATCGGCGACGGGGCGTACGTCACGGGCGACACCCTGCGCCGGCTCACCTCGGCGCACGACCACGAGCGGGCCCTGGGCGAGAAACTCCAGCACACCCTGGACCGGCTGCGCGACTCGGTCGGCGCGGCGGTCTACATCAGCCGGTACGTCGACGGCGAGGTCAGGGTCACCCAGTACGCCGCCGGCCCGTCCACCCCGGCGGTGAACGAGTGGGTGGACTTCCGCTACTCCGCGCACGCCACCGCCGTCGGCAAGAGCCTGCTGACCCAGCTCGACCACGACGGCCGGCGCGACCATCTCTCCCGGCACCGGATGGCCCGCCTCACCTCGCGCACCATCACCAGCGACAAGCTGCTGCTCTCCCGTCTGGAGTCCCAGCCGCCGACGGTGCCGGTGCTCGACCTCCAGGAGTACGCGGTCGGCACGGTCTGCGCGGCCGTCCCGATCACGGCGGGCTCCTCGGTGGGCTGCCTCGCCCTGTCCCTCCCGGTGGAGCACGCGCACCGGCTGAAGCAGGCGGCGGAGGCGCTCAACCGCAACGCGGCACCGCTGCTGCTGTCGCTCACGCTCTAGGGCGGCAGGGGGATGGTCACGAGCACCCCTCGGGACCAGGTAGTATTTTCTTCGTCGCCAGCCGCGGGAGACAAAATCCGGCGGACGGCGGGAGTCATGCGCCGCTAGCTCAGTTGGTTAGAGCAGCTGACTCTTAATCAGCGGGTCCGGGGTTCGAGTCCCTGGCGGCGCACATAAACGAAGGGCCCCTCGCGAGAGCGAGGGGCCCTTCGTGCTGAAGCTCAGAACGTGACGTCCGAGCAGGCGTAGAAGGCGTTGCCGGTGTCGGCGATCGTCCACACCGCGAGGATGACGTGGTGCCCGCTCAGCCCGCTCGGCAGGGTGCCGCTGTGGCTGAGGGTGGCCGGCGGGCGCTGGCCGTTGTACGGCACCGTCAGGAACGGGGTGAGATCGAGGTCCGAGCGGGACAGGGCGTGGTTCTGGTTCCAGCCCTGCTTGGTGACGTAGTACGTGAAGTCGGTCGTGGCGTGCATGGCGGTGAACTGCCAGCGGAAGGTGTACGTCTGGCCGCCCGTCACCCTGGTGGTGGGCCAGGCCCCGCCGGAGGGCGTGGTCGGCGAGCTGAGCTGGGCGAACCGGTCGAGGCCGCCGTTGCAGATCTGTCCGTCGGCGGGTCCCGCGGCCGGGAAGCCCTTGGGACCCTCGACGCTCTGCGGCTCGTACTGGATGTCGCCGCAGCCCGTCACCGTGCCGTTGGCGCACAGCTTCTGCCTGCTGATGGGGAGGTCGGTGTAGCCGTGCCCGCTGGCGCCGCCGGTGGAGAGCACGAACGCGCCGGCGGTCACCACCCCGAGCACGACCGCGGTCGATGCCGAGAATCTGGTCTTGGTGCGCATGCTGCCGCTCCTCGAGAACGTGGGGAGTTCGGGTGAGCCGTGCAGATGGTGCGGTTAGGTCTAGACCAAGTCTCAGATTATTGCCGCCACTCGAACATGTCCATACCAATCGCGGCGTGCGCTACCCGGGCTCCCCGCGCCCCGAGCAGAAGGCGACGGTCAGGTCCCGCACCAGCACCTTGCGCTCGTGGTCGTCGAGTTCGACCAGGCCGCGCCCGGTCAGCCGGGTCACCGTGTCCTCCACCGAGTCCACCACCGAGCTGAGCATGCCGGCCCGCTGCCGGGCGTCCAGCCGGGCGATCCGGCGCCGGTGCATCGCGGCGGCGATCTCCGGGGCGTACTCCACCCGGACCGGCTGGACCGAGAACACGTCCAGGCCGACCGGCGCGCTCTCCGCCGCCACCAGCCGGGTCAGCGCGTCCCCGGCCTCCGTCATGCCGTCGCGGGCCTCGCCCTCCGGCTCCACGGGCACCCGGGCCAGCGCCGTCTCCACGCACGCGCGCAGGTACGTCTCGTGGTCCTCGACGCCGAGCACCGCCCGCGCGGTGTCACGGACCCGCCACACCACGAGGACCTGCACCCTGAGCCCGGCGCCGTCCGGATCCGCCGCCGGCATCTCCTCGCTGCGCCAGTGCCGCAGCCGCACGTCCACCGCGTGGCGCGGCAGCAGCGGGTTCACCCACAGCAGCCCGGTGCGCCGGACGGTCCCCCGGTAGCGGCCGAACAGGCCGAGCACCCAGGCCCGCCCGGTGCGCCCCCGGGTCAGCCCGCCGAAGCCGAGCGCGCCGAGCACCCAGGCCCCGGCGTACGCGGCCCACTGCGCCGGTCCGAGCCCCGCACCGGTGGGCACCGGCAGCCCGAGCGCGTGCGTCGCGAGCCGGGGCAGCAGCCCCGCCCACCACGTCGTCGCCACGCATCCGGCGACCCCGCACACCCCGGCGAGCACCCCGGCCGCCCCCGGCAGCACCCGCGCGGGACGCTCGGTCAGCTCCGGGTCGACCTCCGGCAGCGACCGGCGGGGCGCGGCGGGCTTGAGCGGCACCTTCACCGGATACGACGGGTCGGGGGTGCCGGGGAAGGGCAGCGGGACGGGGATCTCCGCGGTCGTCTCGTTCTGGGCCGACGGGCCCGGCAGGCCGCCCGGGCCCACGGCGGCCTCCGGTCGCCCCTCGGACTCGGGCGGCGTGTGTGACGTGGTCGTACTCATGCGTGCCTCCAACCTCCGCGCCAGATGCGCCATGAACAGGGAAGTGAGCAGGAAGTGAGTAGGGGTGGGCAGGAATGGACAGAGGACGAGCGGGGAGTCGCGGGTCAGGTTCCGGTCACGCGGTCCGGGCCGGCGGTCGGGAAGAGCCGGCGCCAGGTCTCCGGGCCCGGGTAGCCGTCCGCCGCGCCGCCCCGCCAGCCCTGGGCTCGCTGGAACGCCTCCACGGCACGGCGGTCCGCCTCGCTCCAGACCGGACCGGGACCGGTGGCGTAGAACCTGCCGAACCCTTTCTCCACCAGCCGGCGGCCCAGTTGGGTGACGTGGTCGTTCTCCGCGCCCGGCAGGAAGAAGGCGCGGCCGGGATAGCCGGGCACTCCGTGCGAGACGGGCCGGGCGGCCGGGCGGGCGGCGGCGGACCGGACGGGGAACCGGGACCCGCCCTTGCCGTCGGCCGCCGGGGCGCCCGCGGTGGCCGGGGTCACGCCCTTGTAGCGGTAGGGGACGTACTTGTCGGTGTTGCTCCAGTAGGGGTAGGGCGTGGGCTGGCTCCGTGCGCTCGGGGGTGTCTGCTCGTAGACCGTGTAGGAGCCGTGCGTGTAGTCGGTCCAGCCGCCGAAGATCACCACGTGGGAGCCCTTCTCGGGGTTGTCGGGGTTGTGGTAGAGCAGGATGTCGCCGGGTTCCAGCTCCTCCTTGGTGATCTTCTCGCCGAACGAGCCGAGGCTGCCGGTCCACTCGTTGGTCCCGAGGTTCCAGGCCATGGAGACGTAGCCGGAGCAGTCCTGCCGGTACCCGTCGGACCAGTAGGTGCTCATGCTGTACGGCACCTTCGCCGTCACCCAGACCTTGGCCCGCTTGATGATGTCGGCCCGGGTCGTGGCGGGGACGTTGGCGGGGTTGGCGGGGCCGGCGCTCTTGCCGTGCAGCCCGGACCGGGGACCCTGCGGGGTGTCGGACCCGTCGTCCGCGGGGACGTGGGGGCGCTGGACGGCGGGCCGGCCGACGGTGAGGGCGGCGGCCGGGGCGGCCGCGCCGAGAACGGCGACCGCGGCGACGACGACACCACAGGCGGCCGAAAGGCCGAGCGGGCGTCCCGGCGGCGTACGGCGGCCCACGAACACCGGAGCGGTCATGAGATCTGCCTCACATTCAGAGGTAATTTGTCCGCGTGTGTGCACGTTGGTCAGTTTCCCAACTGTCCACCGGGCCGCCACTTTGACGGTCCGAATGATGTACGCGGCCGCCCGGCACCCGTCCGGCCATCCGGCGGTGGTCGAAGGCACCCCTCAAGGTCAGGTAGAGTTATCCCGTCAGCAGGCGCCGCTAGCTCAGTTGGTTAGAGCAGCTGACTCTTAATCAGCGGGTCCGGGGTTCGAGTCCCTGGCGGCGCACGATGACGATGGCGATCCACGTCCGCAGAAAGCGCGGACCTGGGTCGCCATCTCTGTTATTGCGCGGCTTCGCCGCGCGAAGCGGGGGCTCCGCCACCCACACCCCCGATCGGAAAGGCCCCTCGTGCGAGCGAGGGGCCTTTCCGTATCGCGCCGGTATCCCTCTGCCGGTCCCCTCGTTTGGCCGGATACCCTCTGGCCATGGCAGCCCGGGACCTCCAGGAGCGGATCAAGAAGCTGATCGTCGACCGGCGGCTGCCCTCGGGTGCCCCGCTGCCGACCGAGCCCGAGCTGATGGAGTACCTCGGGGCGAGCCGGAACTCGGTGCGCGAGGCACTGAAGGCGCTCCAGGCGATGGGCATCGTGGAGATCCGGCACGGGTTCGGGACGTACGTCGGCTCGATGTCGTTCGCGCCGCTGATCGAGGGCCTGGCCTTCCGCACGGTCGCCGGGCACTACCGGGGCGAGGACTCCCTGCTCCAGCTGCTGGAGCTGCGCGAGGCCGTGGAGATCGGGCTGGTCTCGCGGCTCGCCGGGCGGCTGCCGGAGGCGGACCTCGCTGAACTGGATGCCCTCGTCGCCCGTATGGAACAGGAGGCCGCACAGGGAGCCGGCCTCGCCGAGACCGACCGCGCCTTCCACGCCACCCTCTACCGGGGGCTGGACAACGTCCTGCTGAGCGAGGTGCTGGAGGCGTTCTGGGACGCCTTCCACCGGGTGCAGCGGGATCTGGTGGACGTGCCGCAGGACCCCCGGGTCACCTGTCGCCAGCACCGGGAGATCCTGGACGCGGTCCGGTCCGGGGACTCGCCGCGGGCGGAGGAGGCCATAAGGGATCACTTCGGCAACATCCGTGTCCGCCTCTCCACGACCGGCGCACCCCGGCCCTCCGGAAGCACCGGCGCACCCCGATCCCCCGCGCCCCACGCCCGCCACAATGAACGGGTTTGAGCGGTAAACACCGCGTTTCGCGTCTTGCGATCATGCTGAACGGCGTAGAACCCTGGATGTCCAAGCTGCGGCCCATTGGCGGCAGTTGGGGGGAAGTAACCGGTTGCGCACCGACGGGGAAGGGGCCCCTGCAACCGGAAGGTCGCGATCCCGTGTCCATGCAGTGGGGAGGACGTGGAGATACGCGCCATCACTCGCGCCACCGCTGAACAACAACACGCAGTGACCTGCGTGTGGGGGGACTGACTCATGACGTCGACGCCGAGGGGCGCCGGGCAGAGCCACGCTCACAACGAGACCGACGAGACCGACGACCCGTCACGGACCACACAGCTGAGGGCGGTCACCCATCGGACGGGTCAGTTCCGCCGCATACGCAAGAGCCTGCCGAGATACGACTACGAGCACTACAGCCGGCTCGCCGGCCCGCTCACCCAGCCCGACCCGGCGAAGCCGTACACGGTGGCGTACCGGTCGCTGCTGTCGCAGGAACCGCATCGCATACGCGCGGCGCTCATGCTGGGCGCGGCCCCGATCCTCTCGCTGGTCCTGCTGTTCTGGCTGCTGCGCCCCGCGCACTGGACCGAACGGGACTACCCCGCCTACGACTTCCTGCCGGCGCTCGACGTCGTCATGCTCGTCTCGATCGGCCTGATCGAGTTCTTCCGCTGCATGAACGTGCTGTCCAACGCGCACGCCACGCTCGTCGCCCGGGACCCGGTCCCGGTCGTGCCCGAGACCGGCACCCGGGTCGCCTTCATCACCACCTTCGTGCCCGGCAAGGAGCCGCTGGAGATGGTGACGAAGACCCTGGAGGCGGCGGTGCGGCTGCGCCACCGGGGCCTGCTGCACGTGTGGCTGCTGGACGAGGGCGACGACCCGGCCGTCAAGGAGGTGTGCGCCCGGCTCGGCGTGCACCACTTCACCCGCAAGGGGGTGGAGAAGTGGAACCGGCCCAAGGGGCCGCACCGCGCGAGGACCAAGCACGGCAACTACAACGCCTGGCTGGAGGCGCACGGCGACTCCTACGACTACTTCGCCTCCGTCGACACCGATCACGTGCCGCTGCCCAACTACCTGGAGCGGATGCTCGGTTACTTCCGCGACCCGGACGTCGGCTTCGTCATCGGCCCGCAGGTCTACGGCAACTACGACACGTTCGTCACCAAGGCCGCCGAGTCCCAGCAGTTCCTCTTCCACGCCCTGATCCAGCGCGCCGGCAACCGCTACGGCGGCCCGATGTTCGTCGGCACCTCCAACGCCGTACGGATCAGGGCGCTGAAGCAGATCGGCGGGCTGTACGACTCGATCACCGAGGACATGGCGACCGGCTTCGAGATGCACCGGGCCAAGAATCCGGCGACCGGGCGGAAGTGGAAGTCCGTCTACACGCCGGACGTCCTCGCCGTCGGCGAAGGCCCGAACGCCTGGACGGACTTCTTCACGCAGCAGCTGCGCTGGTCCCGGGGGACGTACGAGACGATCCTCAAGCAGTACTGGAAGGGCCTGTTCACGCTGGGGCCGGGCAAGCTCTTCAACTACACGATGATGATCATCTTCTACCCGATGTCCGCCCTCAACTGGATCCTCGCGGCCCTGAGTTGCGCCCTGTTCCTCGGGCTGGGCGCCTCCGGCGTGAACATCGACCCGGCCGTGTGGCTGATGCTGTACGGCAACGCCTCCGCGCTCCAGATCGGCCTGTACGTCTGGAACCGACGGCACAACGTCTCCCCGCACGAGCCGGAGGGGTCGGGCGGTGTCGCGGGCATGGTGATGTCCGCGCTGTCCGCGCCGATCTACGCCCGTTCGCTGATGGACGCGGTGCTGCGCCGCAAGAGCACGTTCGTCGTCACGCCCAAGGGCGAGTCGGCCAGCCCCGACACGCTGTTCGGGACGTTCCGGGTGCACTGGTTCTTCATCCTGGTCTTCGGCGGCTCGCTCGCCGCCGGTTTCGTGTTCGGGCACTCCCACCCGGCGATGATCGTCTGGGCGGCCCTCGCGCTGCTGATCACCGCCTCGCCGATCCTCGCCTGGCGGTACACCCTGCGGCGGGAGCGGCGCGAGCCCGCGCCCGTGGTGGCGGGGACCGGGCCGCAGGACGCGGTGCCCGCCGCGCCGCACCCGGCGCCGGTGCCGCAGCAGCGGCCGTCCTGGGCGAGCGGCGGCCCGTCGGCGGGCCCGGCCGCGGAGACGAACGAGCAGACCATGCAGATCGCCCTTGGCGGACTTGGGGGACGTAAGGAATGAAGGACCAGGCCGGCCGCCGTCGCGCCCGCAGGCTCGCGATCGGGACGGCGGTGGTGCTCGCGCTGGCCGGGATGAACGGGCCGTGGGTCTACCGCTTCACCACCGCGCAGTACCACCAGTACAAGATCAACAGACCCGAGTACAAGGCCGAGAACGGCCACTGGGACATCATCGAGTTCCCCGAGGAGTTCCGGCAGGACACCATCCACGCGAGCCTGCTGCGCACCGGGAAGATCCTGATGATCGCGGGCTCGGGCAACAACCAGGACAACTTCAACGCCAAGAAGTTCGACACCCGGATCTGGGACCCGGTCAAGGGCACGATCAAGAAGGTGCCGACCCCGGCCGACCTGTTCTGCACCGGCCACACCCAGCTCGGCAACGGCGACGTCCTGATCGCCGGCGGCACCAAGCGGTACGAGAAGCTCAAGGGCGACGTCAAGAAGGCCGGCGGCGTCATGATCCTCTACAACGAGAACCCGGACAAGCCGATGACGCTGCCGGCCGGCACGAGGTTCACCGGCAAGCAGAACGGCAGGACGTTCGTCTCGCAGGACCCGGTGCTCCTCCCGCGCGCGACGAAGGTCTTCGACAGGGCGGGCAAGTGGCTGCGGAACAACCCCGGTTACGGCCGGGTCTACGTCGAGGCGCCGCGCGAGGGCACCCAGTACGAGACCGGCACCCAGGACAACTACACGATCCAGGGCCTGAGCGGCGCCGACGCGCGCAACACGTACGGCATCGCGCAGAAGCTCGCCCTCGACAAGAAAGACTTCGAAGGCATCAAGGACGCCTACGAGTTCGACCCGGTCGCCGAGCGGTACATCAAGGTCGACCCGATGAACGAGGCCCGCTGGTACCCGACGCTCACCACCCTGTCGGACGGCAGGATCCTCAGCGTCTCCGGCCTGGACGACATCGGTCAGCTGGTGCCGGGCAAGAACGAGATCTTCGACCCGGCGACGAAGAAGTGGACGTACACGAGGACGACCCGGCAGTTCCCGACGTACCCGGCGCTGTTCCTGATGCAGAACGGGAAGATCTTCTACTCGGGGTCCAACGCGGGGTACGGCCCGGACGACGTGGGCCGCGAGCCCGGCATCTGGGACGTCGGCAGCAACGCCTTCACCAAGCTGCCCGGGCTCAGCGACCCGAACATGATGGAGACCTCCGCGACCGTGCTGCTGCCGCCGGCGCAGGACGAGAAGTTCATGGTGATCGGGGGCGGCGGGGTAGGTGAGTCGAAGCTGTCGAGCAGGAAGACGCGGCTCATCGACCTGAAGGCCGGGAAACCCGCGTTCACGGACGGGCCGTCGCTGGAGAAGGGGACCCGGTATCCGCAGTCCTCGGTCCTGCCCGACGACACGGTGCTGGTGTCGGGCGGCTCGGAGGACTACCGGGGGCGCGGCGACTCGAACATCCTCCAGGCGCGGCTGTACCACCCCGACAGCAACAGCTTCACGCGGGTCGCCGATCCGCTGGTGGGCCGCAACTACCACTCCGGGTCGATCCTGCTGCCGGACGGGCGGGTGATGTTCTTCGGCTCCGACTCGCTGTACGGCGACAAGGCGAACACCAAGCCGGGGAAGTTCGAGCAGCGGATCGAGATCTACACCCCGCCGTATCTGTACCGGGGTGCGCGGCCGTCGCTGAGCGGCGGTCCGCAGACGATCGCGCGGGGCGCCTCGGGGACGTTCACGTCGCGGCAGGCGGCCGGCCTCAGGAAGGCGCGGCTGATCCGGCCGAGCGCGTCGACGCATGTGACGGATGTGGACCAGCGGTCGATCGCGCTGGACTTCAGGGTGTCCGGGGACAAGGTCACGGTGACCGTGCCGACGAACCGGAACCTGGTGCCGTCCGGGTGGTACATGCTGTTCGTGGACGACGACCAGGGGACGCCGTCCGTCGCACAGTGGGTCAAGGTGTCGTAGGGCTACTGCTTACTGTTCCGGGCCAGGGCGAGTGCGTAACTCGCCCACCAGTCGCCGGCCTTCGGGCCGCCCTTGCACGTCCCGTCCGACTCCCCCGGGCGCTTGACCCACAGGTAGGCGTCCACGAGGGGGTCGGACGTCTTCGTCGTCGGGGTCTCGCCGAGGGCGCGGCCCGGCGGGTTGCACCAGCGCCGGCCCGGATCGCCCTGTGTGGCGGGGCCGTTGCCGTTGCGGCTGGTGTCGATGACGAAGTGCTTGCCGCCCACCTTCGCCGAGAGCTGTTTGCCGTAGGCGAGGGAGTCCTGGGTGGAGTAGAAGTTGGAGACGTTGACGGCGAAGCCGTCGGCCTGCGCGATGCCGGCCTGCTGGAGGGGCTGGAAGATCTGGTCGGGACGGCCCCAGCCGGCGTTGCCCGCGTCGAGGTAGACCTTGGTGTTCTTCAGGGACTTGAGCGTGGTGATCGCGCCCCGGAGCAGGTCGTAGCGCTCCTCGTGGAACTGGTTCGGCGTGCAGCCGTCCACCAGGTGCAGTACGGCGTCCGGTTCGAGGACGACGACGGCCGGACGGTCCTGGATGCCCCGGGCCACGCCGTCGATCCAGGCGCGGTAGGCGTTGCCGTCGGCGGCGCCGCCCTGCGAGTACTGGCCGCAGTCGCGGTGCGGGATGTCGTAGAGCACGAGCAGGGCCGTGCGGTCGGCGTGCTGGGCGGCCTCGGTGAAGCCGCGGGCCTCCTGCTCGGGGTTCTCCGGGCCGATCCACTCCCCCACGGGCTGCTCGGCGATCTTCCGGATCTGCTCGGCGTCGGAGGTCCTGCCCGCCTTGGTGTAGGCGGCGAGCTGCCGGGCCGCCGTGCCGTCCGGGTTCACCCAGAACGGGTCGGCGGACTTGGGCTGTTGGGTGATCCGGGCGCCCGCGTCGGCGTTCTTGTCACCGCCTCCGCCTCCCGAAGAGCAGCCGGCGAGCAGCAGCGCCGCCCCCAGCACCGCCGCCACGGACACCCGGGCGCCAGGTCCTGTCGTCGCGGGGCGGGCGGGAGTGTGATGACAGGGCCTGGCCCCCCTGCTGTCGTCCATACGATTCCCCCCTGGGCGCACTGGTCCGGGTGCCGTCCCATGCTGACATATCCGGACGCCCCGTCACGAGGTCGCACGCCGGGGCGTACGGGGGTCAGTGCGTGGTGCCGGTGAGGTAGGCGTTGACCACCACGTTGGCGGTGTAGGAGCTCGTGGTGCGGTCGAAGGCGCCGCCGCAGGTGATCAGGCGCAGTTCGGCGCGGCCGGGGCGGTGGGGGCCGTAGGCCTGGTGGGCGTCGAAGCCGGTGCGGGGCAGGACGCGGACGTCGTCGACGGTGAAGTGGGCGACCGTGCCGTCCGAGCGGACCACCCGGACCGTCGCGCCCGGCGTGAGCGTGCTGAGCTTGTAGAAGACACCCGGTCGGGTCGCGGTGTCGACGTGTCCGACCAGGAGGGCCGCGCCCTTGGCGCCGGGGCTGGCGCCGGCGCCGTACCAGCCGACCACGCCCGGCTGGTCGAACGGCGGCGGGTCGACGGCGCCCTCGGTGTCGAGGCCGCGGGCCACCACGGGGGCCTGCACGCCGAGCCGGGGGATGTCCACGCGCTGCGGCAGCGCGTCGGCGAGCGGCGCGGCCGCGCGGGGCAGCAGGGCGGGGTCCACGGCTCCGGAGGCCCAGGTGCCACCGGCGGCCGGGTCGTCCGCGCCCTCCGGTACGCCGGTCACCGCCCGCCCCCACAGCCACAGCCCGAGCAGCAGCAGCGCCCAGGTGACGAGGGTGACCAGCCGTCCGGTGCCGGTGCCGGGATGCCCCTGGTCGTCGGTCATGCGGGCCCGTCAGCGGCCGGTACGGCTGTTGCGGCCCCGGTGTCCGCGGAGCCCGACGGCGAGCGCGGCGACCCCGGCCAGCCCCAGACCGGTCACCGTCTCGGCGGTACCGGGCCCGGACTCACTGGTGGCCACGGTGGCGAAGTGGGTGGCGGTGCCGCCGCCGCCCGCGTGGACCGGGGCGACGGGGGAGGCGGCGGAGTCGGGGCGCCGGCCCGGATCCCCCGTCTGTCCGGTCTGTTCTGTCTGGCTGGTCCGTCCGGTTCCCCGGTCGGAGCCCGGGGCCGTTCCCCGGGCGTCGCCCTGGCCGCCCGCCACGGTGATCCGTCCGCTGATGACGTAGTCGGCGCAGGTGATCCGCACGTCGTAGGCGCCGGGCGCGAGGGAGGAGCGGACGCGGGTCTCGCCGGAGAGGGAGCCTCCTTTGCCGGTCAGCCGCGCGTCGGAGACGAAGGCGCCCGAGACGGCGGTGCCCTCGGGACCGGAGCAGCCGTGGACGCGCAGGGAGACGTCGGTACCGGGGGACGGGGAGCCGGGAGTCACGGAGACCGAGCCGCCCTCGGCCGCGTGAGCCGACGGTGTGAGGGCGGCGACGGCCAGGATTCCGGTACAGACAGTGAGGCGAAGTGAGCCCATCGTGAACCTCCAGTTATCTGGAGGCTCCCCCGGCGCAGGCGCCCCCGCATCCCCTGAGGGCGCCCGATTGCTCCATATGGGTGGGCCCGGGTTTGAAAGCCGCTGGTCAGCCGTGTCAGACGAGGTCGACCAGGTCCGCGATGGAGTCGACGACCTTGGACGCGCGGAACGGGTACTGGTCGACGGAGTCCGGCTGGGTGACCCCGCTGAGCACCAGGAACGTGCGCATACCGGCCTCCAGACCCGCGAGCACGTCGGTGTCCATGCGGTCGCCGATCATCGCGGAGGTCTCGGAGTGGGCGCCGATCGCGTTGAGCCCGGCGCGCATCATCAGCGGGTTGGGCTTGCCGACGAAGTACGGCTTCTTGCCGGTCGCGGCGGTGATCAGGGCGGCGACCGAGCCGGTGGCGGGCAGGTCGCCCTCGATGGAGGGGCCGACGTTGTCGGGGTTGGTGGCGATGAACCGGGCGCCGTTGTTGATCAGCCGGACGGCCTTGGTCAGGGCCTCGAAGGAGTAGGTGCGGGTCTCGCCGAGGATCACGAAGTCGGGCTCGTGGTCGGTGAGGATGTAGCCGATGTCGTGCAGGGCCGTGGTCAGACCGGCCTCGCCGATGACGTAGGCGCTGCCGCCGGGCCGCTGGTCGTTCAGGAACTGGGCGGTGGCGAGCGCCGAGGTCCAGATGTTCTCCACCGGCACGTCCAGGCCCATCCGGCGCAGCCGGGCGTGCAGGTCGCGGGCGGTGTAGATGGAGTTGTTGGTCAGCACCAGGAAGGGCCGGCCGGATTCGCGCAGCTTCTTCAGGAAGGCGTCGGCGCCGGGGATCGGGACGCCCTCGTGGATCAGGACACCGTCCATGTCGGTGA
The DNA here is from genome assembly GCF_055558375.1 of Streptomyces sp. NPDC025793. NCBI lineage: Bacteria > Bacillati > Actinomycetota > Actinomycetes > Kitasatosporales > Streptomycetaceae > Streptomyces > Streptomyces sp. NPDC025793. Next base: position 36,499 of record NZ_JBVHMR010000017.1, read on the forward strand.
GCCACGACTCGATCGGCTTGCGGTCTGCCATGTTGTGCGTCTCCTGGCGTACGTGCGGTCGACAAGGCAAAGCGGGGGCGCCGGAACCACGGCGTACCGACGCCCCCAGCCTAATCAGCGTGGCCTGATCCTGACCCGGCCGTCCGCCTGTCGATCGGCTCAGCTGCCGGTCGCCGACTTCCAGTCCTCGACGTACGTCGTGAGGTTCTTGTCGATGTCGGTCCAGTCGGGTTCGAAGAAGTCGACGCCGTCCATGATCCTGGTGAGGGCGACGGCGTTGGCGTCGGTGGCCCTGATGTCCTGGCGGGCGCTGAAGCCGCCGCCGATGGAGCTGACCTCCTGCTGCTGCTTCTGCGCGAGCATGAAGTCGAGCAGCTTCTTTCCGTTCTCGCTGTGCGGGGCCTTGGTGACCAGGCCGGCCGCGTAGGGCAGGGCGAAGGTGGAGGGCTTGCCGTCCTTGTCGGCCGGGAACCAGATGCCGAGGTTCGGCATGGTCTTGGCCTGGGCGTAGTTCATCTGCACATCGCCGTTGGCGGCGAGCAGTTCGCCCTTGTCGACCTTGGGCGCGAGCTTGCCGGTGGAGGCGGACGGGCCGACATTGTTGGCCTGGAGCTTCTTCAGGTAGGCGAGGGCCTGTTCCTTGCCGCCGAAGTCGTGGATTGCCTTGATGAGGACGGCGGTGCCGTCGCCGGCGACGCCCGGGGTGGAGTACTGGAGCTTGTTCTTGTACGTGGCGTCGAGCAGTTCGTTCCAGGTCTTCGGGGCCTGCTTCAGCTCCTTCTTGTTGTAGACGAAGCCGAAGTAGTTGTCGACGACGGAGATCCAGGAGCCGTCGACGGCCTTGTCGGCGCCGCTGACCCGGTCGGAGTCCTTCACCTCGTACTTCTGGAGCAGGCCCTTGGCGTCGGCCTCCTGGATGAAGGGCGGCAGCGTGACGAGCACGTCGGCCTGCGGGTTGCTCCTCTCGCGGACGGCGCGCTGCACCATCTCGCCGGAGCCGCCCTCGACGTACTTGACCTTGATGCCGGTCTGCTTGGTGAAGTCCGCGAAGACCGTGTCGTACCAGCCGTCGCCGTTCTCGCCCTTGAGGCCGTCGGCGCTGTAGACGGTGACCTCCTTGGCGTCGGAGGCGGTGGAGGTGCCGCAGGCGGACAGCGCGGGGGTGGCGAGCAGGGCGAGGGCTAGGGCGAGCGAGAGGCGGTTTCTGGGCATGGCGAGGCCAACTCCTGGCGTTTTCACGGGGGTTACGGGAGTGGAGGGGATGGTCTGCGGTGGGGGTGTCAGCGGTACGACGCCCGGGTGCGGACCCGGGAGACGGCGAACAGGACGAGCAGGGTCGCGGCCATCAGCACCACGGCCACGGCCGAGCCGGTGAACAGGGCGCCCCGGTCGGTGGCCGCGTAGATCAGGACCGGCAGCGGGGTCCAGTCGGGCGGATAGAGCATCATCGTGGCGCTCAGCTCGCCCATGGACAGGGCGAAGCAGAGGCCGGCGGCGGCGGTCAGGGAGGGCAGCAGAAGAGGGAGGCGGACCCGCCACAGGACGTACCCGGGTCGGGCGCCGAGGGAGGCGGCGGCCTGTTCGTAGGCCGGGTCGAGGCGGGTGATCGCCGCCGACACGGACTGGTGGGCGAAGGCCGTGACCAGCACGGTGTGCGCGAGGATCACGATCCACCGGGTGCCGTTGAGCAGCAGCGGCGGCCTGGAGAAGGCGACGAGGACCGACAGACCGACCACGACGGAGGGTACGGCGACCGGCAGGACGAACAGGGCGTCCATGATCCTGCGGTACCGCTTCCTCAGCCCCGCCGCGGCCAGCGCGGCCCAGGTGCCGACGGTCAGCGCGAGCAGGCTGGCGCCGACGGCCGTGAGCAGGCTGGTGGTGAGCGCCTGGACGGCCTCGCCGCGGGTGGCGGCACGGTAGTTGGCGACGGTCGCGCCCGAGGGCAGGACGCCGGACCAGTGGGTGGCGAAGGAGGCGCCGACGATGACGAGGAGGGGCAGGGCGAACAGCGGCAGGAAGAGGACGGCGAACACCGTCCACACGGCCCACCTGGCCCCGCGGCTATGCACCAGCACGACGGCTCACCACCCGGTAGAGGGCGTAGAGGCCCACGGAGATCAGGACGTTGACGACGGCGACCACGCACGCGCCCGGGTAGTCGGACTCCAGGATCGCCCTGCTGTAGACGAGCATCGGCAGGGTGGTGACGCCCTTGGCGCCGGTGAACAGCACGATGCCGAACTCGTTGAGGCAGAGCACCAGGACGAGGCTCCCGCCGGCGGCGAGCGCGGGCAGCGCCTCCGGCAGGATCACCTGCCGCACGATCCGCGGCGCCCGCGCGCCCAGCGAACTGGCCGCCTCCAGCTGGGCGGTGTCCAGCTGCGAGAAGGCGGCGAGCAGGGGCCGCATCACGAACGGCGTGAAGTAGGTGACCTCCGCCAGCAGCACGCCCCAGGGCGTGGTGAGGAACTGGAAGGAGCCGACGATGCCGGTGCTGCCGTAGATGAACAGCAGAGCCAGCGTGATGAGGAAGGACGGGAAGGACAGGTACACGTCGATGAACCGCGCCACCCCCTTCGCCCCGGGGAACGGCACGAACGCGATGACCAGCGCCAGCAGGAACCCGAGAAGCAGACATCCGGCGGTGGAGGCGAGCGCCAGCCAGACGGTGGTCCCAAGCGCGTGCCGGAAGGCGTCGGAGGCGAAGACGTCGGCGTACGGCTGGAGGGAGGTGCCGCCGGAGTCGGGCTGGAAGGACTGCTGGACGACGAGGCCGAGGGGGTAGAGGAAGAAGAGGGCGAGCAGGACCACGGGAGGCAGGGCCCACAACAGGCGAGGTCCTGTCGTCAAACTCCCGCCGTCCGCCCGGAGGGCGGGCCTCGCGGCGTCAGGCGCGTGCTCTCGGCGTGCCGGGCCCTGGCCCTCGTACTGGACGTACTCGGGCCGAAGGCTGGGGGAGGGAGTTTGACGACAGGGCCTAGGCATGGCTGACTCCGGCGGGCAGCAGTACGGCGTCGTCGCAGGCGAAGTGGAGGCTCACGAAGTCGCCGTGGGCCGGCGGAGCCTTCAGTTCGCGCACGTCCGCCATGAGCGTGTGTCCGCCGACCTCGACGTACAGCCGGTGCGTGGCGCCCCGCCACTGGATCTCCCGTACGACGCCGGTGAGTTGGTTGGGGCCCTGGCCCAGCCCGACGACGTGCGGCCGTACGCACAGCGTGGCCCGCGCCCCCGCGGCCGCCCCGTTCGTGTCGACCTCCAGCTCGGACCCCGCGAAGGAGACCCCGCCGGTCCCCACGGTCACGGGCACCAGGTTCGCGCCGCCCACGAAGGAGGCGGTGAACTCGTCGGCCGGGGAGCGGTACAGCTCCCTCGGTGTCCCGCAGGACTGGAGCCGCGCCTTGTCCATGACGGCGATCCGGTCGGCCAGGGTCAGCGCCTCGACCTGGTCGTGGGTGACGTACAGCATCGAGACGTCGGGCAACTCCCGGTGCAGCCGGGCCAGTTCGGTCAGCATCCCGGAGCGCAGCCGGGCGTCCAGCGCGGACAGCGGCTCGTCCAGGAGCAGTACGTCCGGGCGGATGGCCAGCGCGCGGGCGATGGCGACCCGCTGCTGCTGTCCGCCGGACAGCTCGCGCGGATGGCGGCGGGCGTAGGCGCCCATGCCGGTCATCTCCAGCGCCTCGGCGACCCGTTGCCGTATCTCGCCCTTGGAGAGCTTGGGTGTCTTCCTGGCCCTGAGCCCGAAGGCCACGTTCTCGTCGACCCGCAGGTGCGGGAAGAGCGCGTACTGCTGCACGACCATGCCGATGCCGCGCCGGTACGGCGGCAGGTCCGTCACGTCCCGGCCGCCGAGGAGCACCCGCCCGGACACGGGCCGTACGAACCCGGCGACCGCCCGCAGCGCGGTGGTCTTGCCGGAGCCGGACGGCCCGAGCAGCGCCATGACCTCGCCGGGCTCGACGGTGAGGTCGAGCGAGTCGAGGACGACGTTGCCGTCGTAGGCGACGGTGACGGAGTCGAAGCGGATGCCCATCTCAGCGCGCTCCCGACAGCAGCGCGGGCAGACCGGCCACCGAGTCGAGGACGTGCGTGGCGCCGGCGGCGTGGAACTCGGCGTCCCCGTGGGCACCGGTGCGTACGCCCGCGACCAGCCCGGCGCCCGCCCGTACCCCGCTGAGCACGTCGTAGGAGGTGTCGCCGACGACGGCGACCTGGCGCACGTCGTCCGCGGCCCTGGTGCGGACGAAGGCCGCGAGGACCATGTCCGGGTACGGCCGTCCGCGCCCGCCGGCGTCGGCCGGGCACAGGGTGAGCGAGACGGGGAACGAGGGGTCCCGCCAGCCGAGGGCGTCGAGGATGGCGTCCCGGGTGACGCGGGCGAAGCCGGTGGTCAGCACGACGGTCCGGCCGCTGCCGGCCAGTTCCTCGATGGCCTCGCGGGCGCCGGGGACGGGGGCGATCAGGCCGCCGTCGACCAGCTCGCCGTAGGCCTTCTCGAAGGCGGCGTTGGCGCGCCGGGCCTTCTCCTCGGTGCCGAACAGGTGCCGGAAGACGGAGATCTTGGACTCGCCCATGGTGGCGCGGACGTGCGCGAGGTGCTCGGTGTGCTCGGGCGAACCGGTCTCGACGCCGAGTTCGCCTGCGGCGGCGGCGAAGGCGCGCTCGACGAGGCCGTCGTCGCCGACGGTGGTGCCGGCCATGTCGAGGACGACGAGACGGATGTCGGTGGAGAGGGTCGTGGAGGGGGTCATGGGGGTGCTCACCAGCCCAGTTCGTTCGCGGTCGTTTCGGCTATCGCCGGGGAGCAGGTCATGCCGCGCCCGCCGGGCCCGGTGACCAGCCACACACCGTCGCTCACCTGCTGCCGGTGCACGACCCGGCTCGTGTCGGTGCACTGCGCGTACACGCCCGCCCAGCGGCGGCGGATGCGCGGCAGCGGGCGCCCGAGCAGGGATTCGACGACTCCGGTGAGGTGCTCGTAGGGCTCCTCGACGGTGTCGAAGGCGAAGGGGTGCTCGTACTCGTGGGTGTCGCCGATGGTCAGTCCGCCGTCGGCGCGCTGCACCATCAGCAGCTGCATCCTGTGCTCGGCCGCCGTCGGCGCCTGGGGCCGGCCGGCGTTGAGCGCGTCCAGCGCCGGGGAGCCGTAGGCCGGGTAGTAGCGGAAGCTGTCGGCGTCCGCGACGGAGGTGGTCAGCTGCTCGCCCAGCGGGTCGGTCTGCATCATCTGCAGGCGGACGCGGCGCACGGGCAGGTCGGGCCCGGCCAGCTCGCGGACGAGTCCGCCGAGCCAGGCGCCGGTGCACAGGACGACGGCGTCGGCGTGGTGCACGTCGCCGTGGTCGTCCCGTACGGCGCCGGGGCCGACCACGTCGCGGACTTCACGGCCCGGCAGGAAGGTGTAGTTGGGGGACTTCAACAGCTCCTCACGCAGGGCGAGTTGGGCGGTGCGCGGCTCGACGGCCGCGTCGCGCTCGCAGTACAGGGCCGCGGTGAACTCGCCGCGCAGGGCGGGGTTCAGGGCGCGCGCCTCGGCGGGCGGCAGCAGCTTGTAGCCGCGGGCGGCCGCGTCCGGGCGGGCGAGGGCGGCCTCGGCGACCGCCAGCTCCAGGGCGCCGCGGACCGGGGTCAGCGACCCGTTGGCCCGGAACCCGAGCTCCGGCACGCGGGCGCCGATCCCCTCCCACAGCTCCCGCGCCCGCAGCGCGGTCTCCAGCTCTTCGCCACCCGCGCGGCCGCTGACCCAGATCTGCCCGAAGTTGCGCAGCGAGGCGCCGCGCGCCTCGGTCTCGCGCTCGATCTGGACGACCTGATGGCCACGCTGAACCGCATGCCAGGCGTGCATGGTGCCCACCACGCCTGCTCCTACGACTGTCACTCTCACGTCGGCAACGCTCCTCGGGACCGGGGAACCGGAGATATCCGGCTGTCAACGAGAGCGTGAACGACCTCTCAAGTTTGGGCTAGACCCGTTATCTTTTCGTGATACAACTGAGAGTGCCCGAGTGCTCGCCGCACCCGCTTCTCAGCCGCTCAGATGCGTGGTGAAGGAGAACCTGTCGCCCCGGTACAGCGAGCGCACCCGCTCCAGCGGCCGGCCCTCCGTGTCCCGGGAGACACGGTGGATCAGCAGCATCGGAAGGGCGGGCGGCGTGCCGATGAGCAGCGCCTCGCGGGGGGTGGCCAACACGGTCTCGATGCGCTCGTCCGCGTCACCGAAGGCGATGCCCTGGGCGGTGAGATAGCCGTAGAAGGAGGAGTCGGGGTCGAAGTCGGCGTCCAGCCGGGGCACCCGCGCGACGGCGACGTACGTGCTCTCCAGCCCGACCCGTTCCTCGTCGGCGAGCAGCACGCGCTCCAGGTGCCACACGGGTTCGCCCCGGGTGAGCCCGGTCTCGGCGGCGAGGGCCTCGGGGCACGGGAAGCGGTCGAGGGTGACGAGGGTACGGCCGGGCGTACGGCCCTGCCGGCGCACCCCTTCGGTGTAGCTGGCGAGGGACAGCGGCTGGGCGAGCTTGGGCCCGGCGACGACGGTCCCGCGCCCCCGGCGCTGCAACCGCCCCTCCAGCACCAGCTCCCGCACCGCCTGCCGCACGGTCTCGCGCGCGACGTCGTACCGCTCGGCCAGATCCCGCTCGGTGGGGATGGGGCTGCCCTCCCCCAGCTCCTCCAGCAGCGCGGCGATCCGCGCCTTCACGGCGTAGTACTTGGGGATGCGCCCGTGCTCGGGGATGCCGGAGCGGACGGGGGCGCCGGGGGCCTGGTCGTTCGGGTAGTCCACGCAGGGATGTTCGCAGACGACGGAAGCGCTTCCGGTACGGGACCCGGTTTCAGCGGCGCCGCCGGGACGCCAGGAACGCACCGGCGCCGGCCCCGATCAGGGCCCCGGCGGCCGCCGACAGACCGGGCGCGGCCCCGGTTCCGGTGCGCGCCAACTCGCTTGTCTGCCAGTCGGCTTCGGCCCCCGCCTCGGAGCCGTCGCCCGCACGGTCCCCCTCGTGCACGATCCCGAACACGTACGGATCGGACTGCCCGACCCAGTCCCCGTCGTCCGCGCCCCGGCGCTGGACCACGGCGGCGCCGACGGTGACCCGGTCGGCCACGGCGTCCGAGGTGAGCGAGAGCCTGACCCTGACGCTGACCGTCCTGCCGGCCGGCACGGTGAACCCGGCGAACCCCGCGGCGTCCAGCACCCCGACCAGCTCCTGCTCGTCGGTGCTCTCGAACGACACCGGACGGGCCCGGGAGCCGTCGTAGAAGTCCAGCCGGGGCTGGTGGGGCTGCAGGGCGCGTCTGCTGTCGACGAGGACGACGACCGGATGGACCCCGGTGCAGGTGCGGCGGGTGGTGTTGGTGAGGTCGATGTACCAGGTCCCGAATCCACCGCCCGCCTCGTACGAGTCCGGTCCCCCGCGGATCCGGGCGGTGAGCGGGAAGACATGCGCGTCGGCACCGGCACAGACGGCGTCCGCGGGCGCCCCGACGGCCCGGGCAACCGGCGCGGACAGGGGGACGAGGAGTCCGACGGCCACCGCGACGGTGACGGCGACGGCGGCGAGACGCGGGAGCGGGGGCAGCACCGGGGCCAGGGGCGGGGCCGGAGCCGAGGACACAGCCAGGGACGTGGCCGGAGCCGAGAACACAGCCAGGGGCGGGGGCAGGGCCAGGGACGTGGCCAGAGGCGGGGGCGGGGCCAGGGACGTGGCCGGAGCCGAGGACACAGCCAGGGGCGGGGGCAGGGCCAGGGACGTGGCCAGAGGCGGGGGCGGGGCCAGGGACGTGGCCGGAGCCGAGGACACAGCCAGGGGCGGGGGCGGGGCCAGAGTCAGGGACGTGGGCAGGGACGTAGATGAGGCCGAGGACGAGGTCAGGGACGAGGACGCGGACGGAGTCACCACCGGGAGCAGGACCGGGGCCGGGACCGGGGGCACCACCAGGGCCGGGGTCACTACCGGGGCCGGTGCCGGGGCCGGGGGTGTGCGCAGTCGCATGGGTCCATGGTCGGGCCGGGTGACCGGGTGCGCGCGGGGAGCCGTTTCCTCGGGGGCGGTGCCGGGGTCGGCCGACGACGGTGACGTCCGCCGTGGCCACGTCGTCCGGGTCCGAGGCGCAGGCCAGGTAGATGTGCGCCACGCCCGCTCGCGTGCCCGGGTCCGGCCGGGCGGTTCCGACCAGGGTGCCGGTCGAAGGCGGGCCGCCGAAGGCGGGCCGTCGGGGCTCAGGTCACCCGTCGAGTCGGCTGATGCGGTTGGTTCCATGGTGGGACGACCGGCCGGCCTCGCAACCCGGCCACGGCGCACGGCACCGTCACGCGTCCCCGCGTCCGAACAACCGCCCCAGCAGCAACTGCGCGGCCCCCTCCGCGACGAGCCGCTCACCACCCCCGGCCACCCGGACCGGCACCGCCCCGCCCGGCATCCCCTCCCGCCGGGCCTGCGCCGCCAGTACGTCGCCCACGCCCCGCACGTACACCTCCGGCGCCCCGGCCACGGTCCGCCCCCCGAGCAGCACCGCGTCGATGTCCAGCAGCCCCACCAGATTCGCCGCCCCCACCCCCAGCACCCGCGCCGCCTCCTCCGGCTCCCCGCGCCCCACGGCCCCGAGGCACAGCGCCTCCACGCACCCCCGGTTCCCGCACTCGCACGGCGGACCGTCGAGCTGGATCACCTGGTGCCCGAACTCCCCCGCCCCGGTCCGCGCCCCCCGGTGCACGTTGCCGCCGATCACCAGCCCGGCCCCGAGCCCGGTGCCGAGATGCAGGTACGCGAAGGATCCGGAGCCGCCCTCGCCCCGCACCGAGAGCCCCAGCGCGGCCGCGTTCGTGTCCTTGTCGACCACCACCGCCACCCCGAGCCGTGTCTCCAGCGCGTCCCGCAGCGCGAAGCCGTCCCACTCGGGAAATCCCGTGACCCGGTGCAGTACTCCCCGCGCGTGATCGAGCGGCCCCGGCAGCGCCACCCCCACCCCGAGCAGCGTGCCGACACCGGCGAGTCCGTCGTCGTCCCCGAGGCCGAGCGCCTGCCCCACCAGCCCCTCCACCGCCCGGGTGAGCACCCCGAGCACGGCCGGCGCCCCGGCCCCCAGGTCCAGCTCCGCGCGCCGCTGCGCCACCACGGCGCCGTCCAGGTCGACGAGGACGGCCCGCAGTTCGTCGCGGTCCAGGTGGACCCCGACCGCGTGCCCCGCCTCCGGTACCAGCCGCAGCACCGTGCGCGGCTTGCCCCCGGTGGACGCCCGGTGCCCGGCCTCCGCCGCGAACCCCTGCTCCCGCAGCCGTGCGGTGATCTTGCTGACGGCCTGCGGGGTCAGCCCGGTGCGCTCGGCCAGTTCGAGCCGGCTGATGCCCTCCGCCCCGGCGTCCCGCAGCAGCCCCAGCACCAGCGCGGCGTTGTGGCTGCGCACCGCGCCGAGGTTCGCCCCCGCCGGGCCGCCGGCTCCCATTCCCGCCCGCGTCCCCATTCCCGCCCGCGTCCCCGTCCCCGTCGTCGTCCTGTTCACGCCACCCATTGTCCCCGCCGCTTGCACTTTGGCAACAGCGTTGCGAAAGTAGGTCCCATGAGTCCCATGAGTGCTGCCACCCCTCTCCGCGTCGGCCTGATCGGCTACGGCCTCGCCGGCTCCGTCTTCCACGCCCCGCTGATCGCCGCCACCGAGGGCCTCGCCCTGGACACCGTGGTCACCTCGAACCCCGAGCGGCAGGAGCAGGCCCGTGCCGAGTTCCCGGACATCCGGACCGTCGCCACGCCCTGGGAGCTGTTCGACCGCGCCGGCGAACTGGACCTGATCGTCATCGCGTCCCCGAACAGGACGCACGTCCCGCTCGCCACCGCCGCCCTGAAGGCGGGCCTTCCGGTCGTGATCGACAAGCCGGTCGCCGGCACCGCCGCCGAGGCCCGCGGCCTCGCCGCCCTCGCCGAGGAGCGCGGCCTGCTGCTGTCGGTCTTCCAGAACCGCCGCTGGGACAACGACTTCCTGACCCTGCGCCGGCTCCTCGCGGACGGCTCGCTCGGCGACGTGTGGCGCTTCGAGTCCCGTTTCGAGCGCTGGCGCCCGCAGCCCAAGGGCGGCTGGCGCGAGTCCGGCGACCCGGCAGAGATCGGAGGTCTCCTCTACGACCTCGGCAGCCACGTCGTCGACCAGGCCCTGGTCCTCTTCGGCCCGGCCACCGAGGTGTACGCCGAGACGGACGTCCGCCGCGCGGGCGCCGAGACCGACGACGACACCTTCATCGCCGTCACCCACGCGAGCGGCGTCCGCTCCCACCTCTACGTCTCCGCGACGACCGCCCAACTCGGCCCGCGCTTCAGGGTGCTGGGCTCGCGGGCGGGCTATGTGAAGTACGGCCTGGACCCGCAGGAGGGGGCACTGCGCGAGGGCCTGCGCCCCGGCCCGCACTGGGGCGCCGAGCCCGAGTCCCTGTGGGGCCGCATCGGCGCCGGCGAATCCCCGCTGACCGGTGCCGGCACCCCCGTACCGACCCTGCCGGGCGACTACCCCGCCTACTACACGGCCGTCACCGACGCCCTGCGTGCCGGTGCGCCCAACCCGGTGTCCGCGCTGGAGGCGGCCGCCGCCCTCGACGTACTCGAAGCGGCCCGCCGCTCGGCCCTCGACAAGACGACGGTGACCCTCTGATGTCCCGGACCGCTCCCCGCACCGACCCCGCACCGGCCCCCCCGTCCGTCGAGGAGCTGGAGGCACAGGAACGCCGCCTGGTCTTCCGGCAGTTCACGTACGAGGACGCCTGGGCCCTCGGCTCGCTCCTGGTCGAGCTGGGCCGGGAGCGCGGGGCGCCCGTCGCGATCGACATCCACCGCGCCGGCCAGCAGCTCTTCCACGCCGCCCTGCCCGGCTCCACCCCGGACAACGACGCCTGGATCGCCCGCAAGCGCCGGGTGGTGGAGCGCTACGGCGCCTCCTCCTACCTGGTCGGCTCCCGCTTCCGCGCCAAGGGCACGACCTTCGAGGACTCCGCCCGCCTGGACCCCGGCACCTACGCGGCCCACGGCGGCTCGTTCCCGGTCCACGTGGAGAACGTGGGCGTCGTCGGCGCGGTGACGGTCTCCGGGCTGCCCCAGCTCCAGGACCACCGGCTCGTCGTCGAGGCCCTGGAGCGATTCCTCAAGCTGTGACACCCGCCGGGAATCCGTGGGGGGATCCCGCCGGTTGGGAAGGGCTGTAGACGTGATGATCACGACCCGCCCGGAGGGATCGCCCCGATGAGCAGCACGAGCAGCACGAGCAGCACGAACACCTCGAACGGCCTGAAGGACCGGATCGGCCGCTACGGCATCTGGAGCTTCGCCCTGCGCGCGGAGGAACCCTCCCGGCGCAGCGAACTGGCGGAGGCCGCGACCGAGTTGGAGGAGCTCGGCTTCCGAGCCGTATGGCTGGGCGGCAGCAGCGCGGCCCGGCATGCCGTACCGCTCCTGGAGGCCACCGACGCCCTCACCGTCGGCACCAGCATCCAGAGCATCTGGGACTACGACGCCGAGACCAGCGCGGCGGCCTTCGCCCAGGTGGACGCGGCCCACCCCGGCCGCTTCGTGCTCGGCCTGGGGGTGAGCCACGCCAAGGTCGCCGAGCAGTACCGCCGCCCCTATTCGGCGCTGGTCGCCTACCTCGACGCGCTGGACGCGGCGGGCGTCCCCGCCCACCGCCGGGTCCTCGCGGCCCTCGGCCCCAAGACCCTGGAGCTGTCCCGGGACCGGGCGGCGGGCGCGGTGCCCTACCTGGTCACCGCCGAACACACCGCGCAGGCCCGCGAGACCCTCGGCGAGGGGCCGCTGCTCGCCCCCGAGCTGAAGGTCGTCCTGGAGCCCGACCCGGCCCGGGCCCGCGCCGTCGCCCGCGAGACCCTCGCGATGTACCTCGCCCTGCCGAACTACACGAACAACTTCCTGCGCCTCGGCTTCACCGAGGACGACCTGGCCGACGGCGGCAGCGACCGCCTGGTCGACGCGGTCTTCGCATGGGGCGACGAGGCCGCCGTCCGCGACCGCATCGACACCTTCCACCAGGCGGGCGCGGACCACGTGGCCCTCCAGGTGGTCACCGGGGGCCCGCGTGAGCAACTCCCGAGGGAGGAATGGCGCCGCCTGGCCTATCTGCTGGGGTGAGCGGAAGCGCCCCCGAAAGGGCGCGGGGAACTGCGCGAGCAACCACGACGGACCGGCACCCGCCGTACTCGCGCAGCCCCCGCCCCCTAGGGCCTGTCGTCGAATTCCCGCCTGCCGTGCGACGCCTGGCACGCGCTCCCCCAGAGGGGGCACCCCCAGCCGCGTTGTCGTCGGTCGCCGACTCCCCCACGCTCGGCTTCGCTCGCGCGGGAGGGGCCCCCATCGCGTCGACTCCCTCCTCCGCCGTGCAGCCGCACGCACCGGACGCCGCCCGGCCCGCCCTTCGGGCGGACGACGGGAAGGTGACGACCGACAGGCCCTAGGCGTCCTTCAGCTCCTGCCGCTGCCGCCCGAGCCCCGTGATCTCCAGCTCGACCACGTCCCCGCCCCGCAGATACGGCTTCGGCTCCGGCTGCCCCATCGCCACCCCCGCCGGCGTCCCCGTGTTGATGACGTCCCCGGGGTACAGCGTCATGAAGTGGCTGACGTACCGCACGACCTCCCCCACGGGAAAGATCTGCTCGGCCGTCGTCCCGTCCTGCTTCAGCTCCCCGTTGACCCACAGCTTCAGGGACAGCGCCTGCGGGTCGGGCACCTCGTCGGCCGTCACCAGCCACGGCCCGAGCGGGTTGAACGTCTCGCAGTTCTTGCCCTTGTCCCAGGTCCCGCCGCGCTCGATCTGGAACTCCCGCTCGGAGACGTCGTGCGCCACCGTGTACCCCGCGACATGCGCGAGGCCGTCCTCGGCCGACTCCAGGTAGCGGGCCGTTCGTCCGATGACGACGGCCAGCTCCACCTCCCAGTCGGTCTTCGCGGAGCCGCGCGGGACGAGGACGGTGTCGTTCGGCCCGACGACGGTGTCCGGGGCCTTGAAGAAGACCACCGGCTCGGCGGGCGGCTCGGCGCCGGTCTCGCGGGCGTGGTCGTGGTAGTTGAGCCCGATGCACACGATCTTGCCGATCCGGCCGAGCGGCGGCCCGGTCCTGAGCCCCGCCGCGTCGAGCGCGGGCAGCTCACCGGAGGCGGCGGCCGCCCGTACCCGGCCGAGCGCGGCCTCGTCGGCGAGGAGCGCGTTGTCGATGTCGTCGACGATCCCCGACAGGTCCCGGAGGGTTCCCTCGGCATCGAGCAGCGCGGGCCGCTCCGCCCCTGCCGTACCGACTCGCAGCAGCTTCATGGTCACAATCTCCCTCGATCGCGGGGGCGCCCGGCCGATGGGTGCAGCCATCGGAGGACTGGCCGATCCTCCAATCCCGGAGTCCACTCCGCAAGACCCTGTTCACGTACTGGACCGTAACCAGGCCTCTCACTGATAGAGGGCGGCCCGCTCCACGGCGCTCCAGGTCGTGCTCGTGACGACGTACAGCGCGGCCGCGAGCGGGACGACGGCCACGGTGACGAGGGTGAAGAACGACATGAACGGCATGACCTTGTTGAGCGCGCCGAGCCCGGGCACCTGCCCGCCGTCGCCGCCCGCGCCCGCGACGGCGACCGGGTTGTTCGCCATCATGAGCTTGGTGCGCCGGTAGTTGAAGACGGCGACGGCCGCGACGAGGACGAAGAGACCGGCGTAGACCAGCCCGGCCGGCCCGAACGGCCCGCCGTCGGCGAGCGCGTCGGCCCAGCGCCCGCCGAGCGGAGCGGCGAACAGCTCGTGTCCGAGCAGGCCGTTGGCCTCGCCGCCGATCGTGGAGCTGGAGAAGAGGTGGTACAGGAGGAAGAACGCGGGCAGTTGGAGGAGGCTCGGCAGGCAGCCGGACAGCGGCGAGACCTTTTCCTCGGCGTGCAGCTCCAGCACCGCCTTCTGGAGCCGCTGCGGATCCTCGGCGTGCTTCGTGCGCAGTTCGGCGATCCTCGGCTGCAACGCGGCCCGGGCCCGCTGGCCACGGGCGGCGGCGCGGGACAGCGGGTGGACGAGGAGTCGTACGAGCGCGGTGAACAGGACGATCGCGGCGGCGGCCGCGGAGGCGTGGAACAGCGGGGCCAGCAGGTCGGCGAAGTGCTCGACCAGGCGGGCGAAGACAGCGAGAACGGACATGGGTGAGCCCTCCGGGGGTCTCGTCGTGCCGGATGTCCGGGCATGGCCGGAACGGAACAGAGCGGCATGACGACCCGCGCGGGGTCACGCGTACGGGAAGAGAAAGGGAGTGCGTGCCCTACGCGGCGGTCGCCGGGAGGGCGCACCCGGGTGCCCTCGGCCGTCGCCGGCCGGGCGCGTCGGGATCACGCTGGGGCAGGAAGGCCGTACGCCGGGCCCGGTCCCGGATCGCCGTACGCACGCGCGTGGGCGGAACGGCCGGGGCGCTGCGCGCCGAGAGCAGGAGGCAGACGGAGAACGCGGAACCGGCGGCGGCGGTCGCGGCCAGCGCCACGGTCGCGGAGAGGTTGCCGGTGTCGAGCAGCAGGACCGGCAGCAGCACGAGCAGCAGCAGGGCGACCGCACGCGAGGAACGCAGCGAACGCGACGACACGAACCCGCGCCTCATCCGGCCCTCCCCGTAAGCAACTTCCGGTGCCTTTCCGCCCTTTATACCTGAGAGGGCAGTCGTACCCGAAGCCCGCACCCGACAGGAGCTGCCCGTGCCACGCATCCCGACCTGCGTCCTGACGAGCGACGCGGCTGCCGCGCGGGTCTCCGACGGCCATGCGGTGGACCGGTTCGTCGAGATCGGCTCCTTCACCAAGGTGCTCACCGGCACCGCCCTGATGCGCATGGCCGCCGCGGGCCTGCTCGACCCGGACGACCCCGTCGAGCGCCACCTCCCCGCCACGCCCGGCACGGGCATCACGCTGCGGAACCTGGCCACCCACACCTCCGGCCTGCCCCGCCTCCCGCCCGACCCCATCGGGATCCTCCAACTCGCCGACCCCTACGCCGCCTTCGACCGGTCCGCGCTCACCCGGGCGCTCGCCCGGCTCGACAAGGTCGCGGTCCGGCCGCCGGGGCAGCGGGAGTACTCCAACTTCGGGTACGCGGTGCTGGGCGCCGCGCTGGTCGCGGCGGCCGGCGCGCCGTACGAGGAGCTGCTCGCCGAGCACGTCCTGCGCCCGCTGGACGTCGACGAGGTCGGCGCGCGTCCGGACGCGGACCGGCGGTTGCTCGCCCCGGGGCTGTTCGGCCGGGCCCGCCGGCCCTGGACGATGGACGGGGCGATCCTCCCGGCGGGCGGGCTGTGGGCCACGCCGCGCGCGGTGGCCGATCTGCTGGTCCGGCTGGCGGTCGAGCGCCGGCTGGGCGATCCCGCCCCCTCGTGGCAGAGGTCCGGGGCCCTGGTGTGGCACAACGGCGCGACCCGGCACGCCTCGCTCTTCGCCGGGGCGACGGACGACGGCCGCTGGGTGGTCGTCCACCGGCTGAACGGCGACTCGGACGACACCGACCGCACCGCCGTCGACCTGGTCCGCCGGATCGCCTAGGGTCTGTCGTCACATTCCCCCGCCTGCCGTGCGACGCCTGGCGCGCGGCCCGCCCTTCGGGCGGACGACGGGAATGTGACGACAGACCCTAGGCCGAGTCGGTCTCCAGCGGCTCCAGCAGCCGCTTCGGCTTGAGCAGCACCCGGCTCACCGGGTCGGCCGGGTCCGGGTCGAGGCCCGGTCCGGGCCACATGACCACGTCCCCCACCGGTACGACGCCCCCGCACGCGGGGCACTCGCCGTACGCCCCGAGTTCGGTGCCGCAGTCCGCGTGCCGGAAGGAGCGCAGCCGGCCGTCGGTGTAGTGCTCGCGCCCCCACAGGCCGAGGGCGCGCAGGGTGGGCCACAGTTCGGTGCCGCGGTCGGTGAGGACGTACTCGTCGCGCGGCGGCGACTGCTGGTACCGGCGCTTTTCGAGGATGCCCTCGGCGGTCAGCGTCTGGAGCCGCGCGGCCAGGACGGCGCGCGGGATGCCGAGGTGGACGAGGAAGTCGTTGTAGCGCCGCACGCCGTACAGCGCGTCCCGGACGACGAGCAGCGTCCAGCGCTCACCGACGATCTCGAGCGCGCGAGCGATCGAGCACTGCTGTGTCGCGTAGTCCTTGCCCAGTGCCATGCCGTCCACTGTAGCCACTTTCCGACGAATAGGTTCAATGACTGAATCGACCGTGTTACGGTGGCCGGGTCAGGTCAGTTCAATGACTGAACCGTAAGGACCATGCCATGACCGGGCTCGACTCCGCCGCCGCCACCGCCACCACCCCCGCCGGCACCGCGACCGCCGCACCCGCCCGGGACGCCCCCGCCCGCCCCCGGGCCACCCTCGCCCTGACCAGCGCGGCCACCGCCGTGGCACTGATGACGTACACGGCCCCGATGGTCACGCTCCCGGACACGGCGCGCGCCCTGCACACCGCCCTGTCCGGCCAGGCCTGGCTGCTGAACGGCACCCCGCTCGGCCTCGCCGCGCTCCTGCTGGTGGCCGGCAGCCTCGCCGACGACTACGGCCGCCGCCGGCTCTTCCTCAGCGGCACCCTGGCCCTCGGCCTCACCACCGTCCTCGGCGCCTTCACCACGTCCACCTGGCAGTTCACCCTCGCCCGCATCGCCCAGGGCGCGGCCAGCGCCGCACTCCTCGCGAGCGGCCTCGGCCTGATCGTCGCGGCCCACCCCTCCCCGCGCGGCCGGCTGCACGCGACCGCCGTCTGGGGCGCCTTCGTCAGCGGCGGCATCGCGACCGGCCCGCTGATCGCGGGCGCGCTGCCCGACTGGCGCGTGGCGTACGGCGTCCTCGGCGCCGCCGCCCTCGTGGTCGCCGCGCTCGGCACCCGCGCCCTGGCCGAGTCCCGCGCCCCGCGCGGCGGCCGCCCCGACATCCCGGGCGCCCTGACCTTCGGCCTCGCCCTGGTGTCCCTGCTCGCCGCCCTGACCCTCGGCCGGGACGGCTGGCTGCGCGCACCCGTCGGCCTGCTCCTCGCGGCCGCCGTGGTCCTGATGGCGCTCTTCGTCGCGGTCGAACGCCGGGTCGCGACCCCGATGATCGACCTCGGTCTGCTGCGCCACGCCCCCTTCCTCGCCTCGGCCGGCGGCGGCCTGTTCACCGGCCTCGCCGTGATCGCCCCGTTCAGCTTCCTGCCCGCCCTGATCCAGCAGACGCTGCGGCTGTCCCCCATGGACACGGCCTGGCTGCTCCTGATCTGGTCCGGGCTGAGCTTCACGGTCGCCCTCCAGGTCAAGCGCCTGGCCGGCCGCGTCACCCCGCGCGTGCAGCTCGCCGCCGGCTTCGCCCTGCACGCCGTCGGCGTCCTGACCATGCTCGGCGCCGTCGGCTCCGGTTCCTGGGTCCGGCTGCTGCCCGGCCTGGTCATCGGCGGCGTGGGCAGCGGCCTGCTCAACGGCGGTCTGCCGCTGCTGGCCGTCGAGTCGGTCCCGCGCGAGCGGGCCGCGATGGGCTCCGGCGCCCAGCAGACCTTCCGCTACATCGGCTCCAGCGCCGGCGTCGCCCTGACCATCGCCCTCGCCACCTCCTCCGGCGGCCTCGCCCACGGCGCGGACATCGCCCTGCTGGTGTCGGCGGGACTGGCGGCGCTGGGCGTGGTGAGCGTGCTGGCGCCGCGGGAGCGGTCCTGAACCGACGGCGACCCGGCACGCTCACCTCGGCCGCACGGAGACCAGCTTCCCCCACACCGCCATCCGGTAGCGGGAGGTGAACTCGGGGGTGCAGGTGGTCAGGGTGATGTAGTAGCCGGGGCTGTCGTAGCCGTAGGACGGCCGGTCGAGGGAGCGCGGGACCGGCCGGATCACCCCCGAGTCCGTCGCCGAGGTCTGCGGAAGCACCTGGTCGACGTCGTAGGTGTACGTCGCCGTCCGCGTCTCCACCTCGATGTCGTCCCCGCGCCGCAGCCGGGGCAGATAGCGGAAGGGCTCGCCGTGCGTGTTGCGGTGCCCGGCGAGCGCGAAGTTCCCGGCCTGGCCCGGCTGCCCGGTGCCGCGGTAGTGGCCGACGTACCCCCTGTCGAGGACGTCGGCCTTGCTCACGCCCTCGGCGACGGGGACGCGCAGCCCGAGCCGGGGGATGTCGAGGACGGCGTACGCCTGGGAGCGCCGGGGCGGGGCGACGACGGGGACGGACGACGGCCGCGGCGCGGGTGCCCGCCCCGTCGTACCGGAAGGGCCGGGCGACGCGGGACCGGGACTCGAACTCGGGTCGGCGCTGCGGCCGTTGCCGCTCCCCCACTCCCGCTCCAGCGCCTGCACCTGACGCTCGGCGCCGCGCCGCGCCTCCCGGTTGGTCCACCACAGCTGGTGCACGACCAGCAGCGCGAGCAGCACCCCGACCGTGACGAGCGCCTCGCCCCCACCCCACAGCATCCGCCGGCGCCGGGCACGCCGGCGCCGGTCGCCGTGCCCTACGACCCGCACCCCAGACGCCGCGAGCATCCGCACCCACCTCCACGAAGGCCGCCCGCACGATAGGCGCGACGGGCCCAACTGGCCATAGCCGCAGGGGGTTCGGGATGCCGAACAGCCTTCCTCAATGGGTTTGAGAAAGTACTGTCAGAACTCTCGACAGCCCCACCCGCCACCCCCGATGCTTCCTGCTGCCGGAGGCCGCAACGGGGAACGGGAGAGGCGGAGAAGCCATGATCCGACGCAGAACACTGTTGGCCGCAGCGGGCGGCGGCGTCCTGGGCAGCGCCCTGTCGACGGGCACCGCGCGCGCGGACGCGACGATCCCGGTCGACCCGTCCGCCGCCTACGGCGCATGGGAGGGCTGGGGCACGTCCCTGGCCTGGTGGGCCAACGTCTTCGGCACGCGGGACGACTTCGCGGACATCTTCTTCACGACGAGGTCGACGACGTACAACGGCACGTCGCTGCCCGGCCTCGGCCTGAACATCGCCCGCTACAACCTGGGCGCCTGCAGCTGGAACAGCGTCGGCGGCGAGTCGATGGTCGCCTCCGCCGACATCCCCAGGTTCAAGCAGATCGAGGGGTATTGGCAGGACTGGACGAACGAGGACCCGACGTCGTCGTCCTTCAAGTGGACCGCGGACGCCACCCAGCGCGCGATGCTGGTGAAGGCGGCCGGGCGCGGCGCGACCACCGAGCTGTTCGCCAACTCCCCGATGTGGTGGATGTGCCTGAACCACAACCCCTCGGGCGCCTCCGGCGGCGGCAACAACCTCCAGTCCTGGAACTACCGCCAGCACGCCTCCCACCTGGCCGCCGTCGCCCTCTACGCGAAGCAGAACTGGGGCGTGACCTTCTCGACGGTCGAGGCCTTCAACGAGCCCTCGTCCTCCTGGTGGACCGCGACCGGCACCCAGGAGGGCTGCCACATGGACGCGACCGTCCAGGCGGCCGTACTGCCGTACGTGCGCAGCGAGTTGGACAAACGCGGCCTCACGTCGACGAAGATCTCGGCATCGGACGAGAACACCTACGACCTGGCCCGCACCACCTGGGACTCCTTCTCCGCCACGACCAAGGGCTACGTGGACCGGGTCAACGTCCACGGCTACCAGGGCTCCGGCGGCCGCCGCGACCTCCTCTACTCGGACGTGGTGACGACGTCCGGCAAGGCCCTGTGGAACTCGGAGTACGGGGACAGCGACTCGACGGGCCTGACCCTGGCGAGCAACCTCCTCTACGACTTCCGCTGGCTGCACCCCACGGCCTGGGTCTACTGGCAGGTGATGGACCCCAGCTCGGGCTGGGCGACGATCGTCTACGACGCCTCCACCCTCCAGCCCGGTGCGGTGCAGACGAAGTACTACACGCTGGCCCAGTTCACCCGGCACATCCGCCCCGGAATGACGATCCTCGACACGGGCGTGGGCTACGCGGTCGCGGCCCTGGACAGATCCGCGAAACGCCTGGTGATCGTGGCCGCGAACACGTCCGCCTCCGCCCAGACCCTGACCTTCGACCTCTCGTCCTTCTCCTCGGTGACCGGCGGCTCGGGCGGACTGGTCCCCCGCTGGAACACGGTGACGACGGGCGGCTCGGACCTCTACACGGCCCACTCGGACACCTACCTGTCCGGCAGGTCCGTGGCCGTCCCCTTCGCCGCGAAGTCGGTCCAGACGCTCCAGGTGGACGGGGTCAGCGTGTGACGGCCGAAGGCAGCGGAAGGGCGTCCTGGTAGCCGTTGACCGGCCGGGGCACCTTCTTCACCGTGAGGGCGTCCAGCGCGACCGGCGCGGACCTGGTGCCCAGCCGCCCGCCCGGGTGCCAGGTCCCGGTGACCGACACCCAGGCGCCGGCGGGCGGCACGTCACCGCCGTAGATCCGCACCTTCACCGACTGGGCGTCCGCGGCACAGCAGTTGATGATGATCCGCGTCAGATCCCAGCTGCCTCCCCCGCGGGGCGTGACGATCCCGGTCATGAGGATGGTCCGCCCCTTGATGTCCCGCGCCGGGTCCTGCTGCACCCGGCCGGTGAAGTCGGACAGGGTCATCGGCACCGGCGAGCCGGCCGGCAGCGGAGCGAACGTCTGCCGCTCGGCGACGGGCTTGGCCGGCTGCCGGGAGGCGGTGTAGGCACCGAGGGCGGGCGGGGCGTAGAAGAGCAGACTGAGCGCGGGCAGGAGCAGCAGCCAGGCGACGCGGGGCAGGCCGGAGTGATCGTGCCCGTGACGGACTTCTTCGTCTTCTTGCCGGCGATCGAGCAGGGCACCGGCGACGCCCAGCAGCACGAGGACGACGCCGGAGGCGATGAGCAGCGGCCGCATGCTCTCCTTGACGTACCGCAGGCAGAGGTCGCTGAAGAGGGAGATGTGCAGCAGCCCGAGCCCGCAGAGCGCGAGCAGCCCCGCCCGCAGCCACCTCTTCACGGCCGTACTCCCCTTCACAGCAGTGCTCCCCCGATCAGCGCGCTGCACGCGACGGCGACGACGACGGTGGCGGCCGAGAACCGTACGGCGAAGGCCCGCCCGAAGGTCCCCGCCTGGAGCGCGATGAGCTTCAGGTCGACCATCGGCCCGACGACCATGAACGCGAGCCGCGCCACCGCCGGAAAGGCGGTGAGGGAGGCCGCGAGAAAGGCGTCGGCCTCGGAACACACGGCGAGCAGCACCGCCAGCCCCGCCAGGAACAGCACGGACAGCCAGGGCGACCCGGCGAAGGTGTCCAGCACGGAGCGCGGCACGGCGACGTTGAACGTGGCCGCCGCCATCGCCCCGAGCACGAGAAAGCCCCCGGCGTGCAGGAAGTCGTGCTGGAACCCGCGCCGGAACTCGTCCCACCGGCTGCGCCCGTCCCGGTGCCCGCCGTGCTGCTCCCGCACGACGGGCCGCAACCACTCCGCCTTCCCGAACCGCAGCCACAGCCAGCCCATGACGACGGCGGTGGCGAGCGAGGCGAGCAGCCGGGCCAGCACCATGGCGGGCTGTCCGGGGAAGGCGATCGCGGTGGCGGTCAGTACGACGGGATTGATGGCGGGCGCGGACAGCAGGAACGCGAACGCCGCGGCCGGCGGAACCCCCCGCCCGATGAGACTGCCGGCGACGGGCACCGAGGCGCACTCGCACCCCGGCAGCACCACCCCCGCGACCCCGGCCACGGGCACGGCGAGCGCGGCCCGCCGGGGCAGGATGCGCTGGAAGACCCGCTCCGGCACAAAGGCGTTGATCGCCCCGGACAGCGCGGTCCCGAGCAGCAGAAAGGGCGTGGCCTGCACGGTCACGGCCAGGCAGACGGTCCGCCAGGCCTGCACCGCCGGCGCGTCCCCCCACCGCCCGACGACGAACAGCAGGACACCGGGCACGACGGCCGCCGCGACGAGCAACAGGGGCCAGTACGGCGGCAACGCCGCCCCCTGCCGACCTCCGTCGGCCTCCGCCTCGGCCTCGGCCTCGGCCTCGGCCTCTACCAGCCCCACCCCACCGGCGCTCTTCACGCAACCCCCACTGGATGCCCACACCCGAGCTCCCACGAAGATAGACGAAGGCCCGCGGCCCCTCCCCCCCCCGCCCCCTCCACGCCTCACTTTTGTCACCGCGCGGCAGTACGGTGTCCCCCATGCGCCCCGACACGCCTGCCTCGCCTGCCGAGAACGTCGACCACACCGCGGAAGCGGCACGCCTGGAGCGGACCGCCGGCCTGTACCCCGAGGACGCCGAGGCCCTCCTCCTGCGCGCCGCGGCCCACCTGGAACTGTCCGGCGACCGCCCCGCCGCGACCACGCTCTACGACCGCCTGCTGTCGACCACCGCCGACCTGGACAACCCTCCCCTGATCCGGGCCCTGAAGGCCTCGAACCTCTGGGAGTACGGCCACGAGGCCGAGGCAAGGGCGATCATCGAGGGCATCCGCCTCGCCGCCCCGCGCGACCCGGCCCCCTGGCTGATCGTGGCGGAGTCCCTGGAGTCCCACGACGAGCTGGAGGCGGCGGCCGAAACCCTCACGGAAGCCGCCCGCTCGCTCCTGCCGGAGGGCACGGAACCCCCTGCCCCCACCCACCCCCTCCTCTACGCCCGCCACCGCGTCCGCCGCATGCTGGGCCTCCCCCACGACGACTGGGACACCCTGGCGGACACCCTCCACTCGGCCCCCGTCTCCCTGGACGAACTCCACGACCCGAAAAGGGTCTGGTCCCTCGGCTCGGACAACCCCGCCGAACTGGCCGCCGAGATCTCCCGCCTCCAAGCCGAACTGGGCGCCTACCGCGAGGCCCTCTCCCGCCCCTTCCCGGTGGCGGTCCTGCACTGGCCGGCCACGGAACTGTCGGAACTCGTGTCGACGTACCCGACCCTGTCCTCGGAGTACCCGTCCCGCGAGGAACACCTGTCGACCATAGAGTCGTCCCTCCGCGAACTGTCCTCCTCCGGCACCCCGAACCTGGGCATCGTGACGGGCACGGTCCCTTCTTATGAGGCCTTCGCCGCATCGGAGGGCTCCTCCCCGGACGACGTGACCCTGCTGCCGCAGTACGCGACGACGCTGGCGGCGAGGGGAAGGGCGGAGGCTTGGCCACCGGAGAGGGGGGCGGGGTGCTGGTGCGGCTCGACGGAGGGGTACGGGGCCTGTCACGGAGCGTAGGGCCGCAACCGCATCACGGCCCACAACTCCGCAGGCCACAGGACCACTCGCCGTATCACCAGCCCGCCCGGCACCGGTGCCCAATCAAGGCGACTGAGCCGCCACCCACTTCCCCACCCGCTACCCCGGGCCGCCCGCTCGCTTCTCCCCCGTACTGGAGCGGCCCGGGGTCAAGGGTGGCTCGAAGAGCCATCGGCGCCAGCCGACGCGAGAGCGCAGCGCAGCGGAGCGGAAGCGCCCTTGAGGCCGGGCCGCGGAAGCACAACAATCCCGAGAAGGGCGGCCTCACGGCCACTTCACAGTGACGCCGACACGAACTCCCCCATGTCTGAAAACGATCACCTCTTGACGCACAGCCTTCGACTGTCAGTGGTTGGTGTTAGAACAGGTCCACATCAACCCGAGAAATCGGAGGAGCGACCGTGGCGGAACCGGGGGACCTGAAACATCCAGGCGTCTACGAGAAGCTCGTCACGCAAGAGCTGCACGATCGGATGGTCGAACTCGAAGCCGCAGGGTGGAAGGCCGTCGATGCCGAGGTCAGCGCGGAGTCCGCACCGCACGTGCTAGCCCGCCACATCGGCGAGGCAGTGGCGCGCCGGTTGACCCAACTGCCCCGTGACAAACAGGTCGCAGCGGCCAATCAGATCATGCAATCGCTGGTCGCCAGTGCGCCTGATCCGTATGAAGACGAGGTAGAGGCAACCATCGCTGACGGTCCTCGCCAACTCCTCGCTCTCGCCGAACAGGAGGCCCCCGGCGTCTACGCGATCCGCCCTCTGACGCCCCTCTCCGAAACTGCGCTGATCACCAATGCCCCAGACGACCCCAACCTCGGGGCTGAGCTGCGGGCGGAGCTCGCGACGGCCGACCGCATCGACCTGCTGTGCGCCTTCGTGAAGTGGCACGGGATTCGGGTACTTGAGGACTCACTCCGTGCAGCCAAGAAGCGGGGCGTCCCCATCCGGGTCATCACCACCACCTATATCGGGGCCACCGACCGGCACGCGTTGGATCGCCTGGTCCGCGAGTTCGGTGCCGAGGTGAAGGTCAACTACGAGATCCGGTCAACGCGTCTGCATGCGAAAGCCTGGCTATTCCGTCGCCGAACCGGCTTCAACACTGCCTACGTGGGCAGCTCCAACCTCTCCAAGGCCGCACTACTCGACGGCCTGGAGTGGAACGTACGGCTGTCCTCGGTCGCCACACCTCGGGTGCTCGACAAGTTCGAGGCGACCTTCGACGCCTACTGGGATGACCCCGCCTTCGAGCTGTACGACCCCGATGAGGACGGGAAACGCCTCGATGAAGCGCTAGGCCAGGCGGGAGGAGGCGGAGTTGGCGTCGACCTCAAGATCAACCTCTCCGGACTCGAAGTGCAGCCCTTCCCGCACCAGCGGGACATGCTGGAACGCCTCCGCGTAGAGCGCGAGATCCGCGGCCACCAGGAGAATCTTTTGGTCGCAGCCACCGGCACCGGCAAGACAGTCATGGCCGCCCTGGACTACCGCGCTCTACGCGACAAGCTTCACGGTGAGCTACCTCGGCTGCTCTTCGTGGCACACCGCAAGGAGATCCTGAGGCAGTCTCTGCGCACCTACCAGGAGGTCCTCGGCGACGCCTCCTTCGGCGAGTTGCTCTACAACGGCCAGGAACCCCGCGACTGGACCCACGTATTCGCGAGCGTCCAGTCCCTCAACCTCCAGCGGCTGGAACAGATCGATCCCGGCCACTTCGACGTCATCGTCATCGATGAGTTCCACCACGCCACGGCCAGTACATACCGCCGATTCCTCAACCACTTCCAACCCACCGAACTACTCGGCCTCACCGCTACACCAGAGCGGATGGACGGGTTCAATGTTCAAGACGAGTTCTTCGGAGGGCGCATCGCGGCCGAGATGCGCCTGTGGGAAGCTCTTGAGGCCGACCTGCTGTGCCCGTTCCACTACTTCGGAATCCCCGATGGCACGGATCTAACGCAGTTGCACTGGCGGGCGGGCAACTACGACAGGGACGAACTCAGTAACGTCCTCACAGCGAGCCACGCACGAGCTCTCATCGTCATCAAGCAGGTCAAAGACAAGATCTGCAACCCCTCCACCATGCGTGCCTTGGGCTTCTGCGTGACCAAGGCACACGCCCATTTCATGGCCGAAGAGTTCCGCAAGGCGGGGTTCCAGGCCGCTGCCCTCGACAGCGATACCTCTGCCACAGAGCGTGAGCAGAAGCTGTCGGATCTCAAGGCCGGCCGAATCCAAGTGGTCTTCTCTGTCGACCTGTTCAACGAGGGTGTTGACATCCCGGAGATCGACACGCTGTTGCTTCTGCGCCCCACGAACAGCGCGACCGTCTTCCTCCAGCAACTCGGACGCGGATTGCGTCGTACGCCGAACAAGCCCGTACTGACCGTGCTCGACTTCATCGGCCAGCACCGGGCAGAGTTCCGCTTCGAGGAGCAGTTCCGCGCACTGACGAACCTGTCCCGCAACCGCCTCATCGACAACATCGAGCGCGGCTTCCCTCATCTGCCCTCTGGCTGCCAGATCATCCTGGAGGGCAAGTCCCGGGACCTCGTTCTCAACAACATCCGCACCCAGGTGGACGCCACCATCAACACTCTCGTGAAGGAGGTCCGGACCTACAGCACACCCACGCTCGACGCCTATCTCCGCGAGAGCCAGCGGGACATTACGGAGCTCTACAAAAACAAGAACTCGTGGACCACGGTCTTGCGCAAGGCAACGATCATCAAAGCGGCTCCACTGCCGGGCGAGGAGGATCTCCTCAAGCGCGTCCACGCATTCCTTCACGTAGACGACCCCGACCGAGCGCAGGCCTACCTACGCCTCCTCGCGGACGACGCCCCCGACTACGACTGCCTGTCCCCGGCCGAGCAAGCGTACGGCCGCATGCTCTTCTTCAACCTGTGGGACAAGGCGGGCGGCTTCTCCAGCTACCGGGAGGGGCTGGAATCCCTGCGTGTCCAGGAACGGGTGCGCGACGAACTGCGCCAGGCTCTGACGTACGTCCTCGACCGGACAGATCACTTCCCCATCCCGCTGAGCGCCCCACTCAGCCACCTTCCACTGAAGATTCACAGCTCCTACAACCGCTCCGAGATCCTCGCGGCGCTCGGCGTGGCACGGCTGGGCGGCCAGATGCCGGGCGTCTTCGCCCAGGGAGTGAGCTGGGTCGAGGACATCAAGACCGACGTCCTCTTCATCACCTCGGAGAAGAACGAAAAGGACTTCTCCCCCAACGTTCGCTACAAGGACTACGCAATCAGCCCCACCCGTTACCACTGGGAGTCCCAGAACAACACGTCTGAGAGCTCCCGGACAGGCTTGCGCTACCAGCGCCACGCAGCACAGGACAGCCACGTCCTACTGTTCCTGCGCCGCTACAAAGAGAACAGCATCGGCAAGTCCGAACCATGGATGCTTCTCGGCCCAGCCACCTATGTGAAGCACAGCGGCAGCAAGCCAATGGCGATCACTTGGGACCTTGAGCATGAGCTGCCTGCCGACGTGTGGTCGTACTCCGCGGCGATCACTACCGGGTGAACTTCTCGACCTCAGCCTCGAAGTGCATCTGAGCCCGATCAAGCACATCGTCCGCATCACGACCGCGCGACTGCATCCAGCGGAGGAGGTCGGCGATGATGTCGATCGCTGCCTCCTCCGCCGCGGCCAAAGCCAGTGGCTCGGATTCCACACCGGACGGACTCGACACCTTCCTCGCTCTGTAGCCGTTGAGCAGCTCGTCGATGCCGGCGGTCGGTGGACGCACGGTGTGTGCACAGATCGAAGGCAGACCCGTGTCCATTTCGCACCACGTCACTTTGCGATCGGCGCGAAGCTCGACACCCCAGCGGTCGGCCACGGCATCGACGAGGGCCACCCCCCGCCCGGCTTCACTGCCCAGTCCCGCCTGAACCAGCGTCGGTAGTGCACGAGCGTCGGGGTCGTGAACCTCGATGCGCAGGTAGCTGCCGTTCATGGAGACAGCGAGGGTCGTCGGCGCCTCAAGGCCAACGTGGTTGATCACGTTGGAAACAAGCTCACTGACGCAGAGCTGAGCCACATCGGTTACTTCAGGCACGCGCCACAGGGCCAGGTGGAGCCGCAAGATGCGTCGCAGAGCCGCCACCTCCTGGGGTTCCGCCAGGAACGGTAGATCCCACGGCTTCCTCGGCATGCAGACGATGCAGTCCATCAATCAACTCCCTGTGCGAGACAGTAGGTTGCGGATCGCAATGAAGCGCTCACTCAGAGTTGCATTGGAACTCTCAAAATGGAACTCTCATTTCGAGGGGGATCGGAGCGCAACCATAAACCGCGCGCCCCCAGCGCACGCCATCTTGCCGCCGTGACGCATGAGCCCGGAGCATCTGACAGAGCGAAACGAAAGGCTCACCACATGCCAGTCGGACCCACGACTCGCCGTCGCCAACTGGGCGCTGACCTGCGCCGACTTCGTGAACTCAAGGGCCTGACCCTTGAGGAGGCCGGCGCACGTGTCGGCATCTCCAAGGCGACCCTCAGTCGCTACGAGACGAAGGAGGGCACGGTCAAGTGGCCTGCCGTTGACGCGCTTTGCCGCGAGTACGGTGCCTCAGACGAGGAGCGCTTGGCCCTGGTCGAACTCGCCAAGGGTGCCAAGATCCAGGGATGGTGGAGGTCTCTGGCTGACCCCATCCCCGAGTCCATGAACCTGATGCTGACACTGGAGGATGAGGTCGTACGAGAAGATCACTACGCCTGCATGTATGTGCCCGGCCTCCTGCAGAGCCGCGCCTACGCCGAAGCAGTCCACCGTGCTTCCGAAGTGGGCTGCCCTGAGCGGGAGGTGCAGCACATGGTCGACATCCGCATGAAGAGGCAAGAGCTCCTCGATCGAGACGAGCCTCCGCACATCTGGTGTGTAGTCGATGAGGCCGCCATCCGACGCATCGTGGGCGGACGAGAAGTCATGCAGGAGCAGCTCCGACACCTGCAGGCCATGGGCGAGCGCCCGCACATCACCGTGCAGGTGCTTCCCTTCTCAAGAGGCGCCCACGCCGCTGCCGTTGGCAGTTTCGCCATCCTCCGCGGGCCGAGGCGGGAACTGGACGTGGTCTACGTCGATCTCCTCGGTGGCGGACTCTTCATGGAGAAGCCGAAGGAACTCGATCGCTATAGGTTGGCGTTCGAGTACCTCAGCGCCCAGGCACTCGACCTGGAATCCTCAGCCGAGATCGTCGACCGCATAAGCAAGGAGCTCTGATGGCAGCACCCTCGACGTACCGGTGGTTCACGTCGTCCTACAGCGGCGGCAGCGGGACTGAGTGCGTGGAGTGCGCGCACGACGGAGATCAGAGACTTGTGCGTGACTCGAAACGTAACTGCGGGCCCGTGATATCCGTCGATACTCAGGCCTGGCAGGCTTTCACCCATGCGCTGAAGCGAGGGCGACTGGAACGTTGAGCCGATTCGGGACCGGTTCCGACCTGGTAGCGGAGTTCACTAGAACAGGGAAGTTGTCAAGTCCTTGGAGGTTCGGATGACGCAAACGTCGATCCCGGCAATGACTTCTGGCTGTTCGACTCGTCCCTGCTCCTCGTGAACCATTTCGATGGCGAGGGTGAGTGGCTTGAGCCGTCCCTGAGCGCTGACTTCCAGGAACTCAAGCTGTGCGTCAACGTCTTTGAGGCGGTGTGGGAGCTGGGTGTCCCGCACGCTGAGTACAAACTCACCTCATTAGGTGGGGGAACCGGCCTGTCCGTTGGACAGGAAGAACTGGTGTGCCCAGCAGTCGGCGGCGAGCTAGCTGTGAACCGTCCGGTAGAGCGGGCCTTCGAAGTTGAGTGGCGGCCTGCCTGCGAGCGATGGGTGGATTTGGGACACCGGTGCCTCGGCGAAGCCCGTGTCACGGCCGTCGGAGCTGGCCTATATCTGCCAATCGCCGATCCGGCTGACGGTCGTGGCCCTGCCACCGCTGGTCCACGCACCGCTCAACTTCGAAGACCCGGGAAAGCGGGAGGGAGAGACAAGGTCGGTCCGCCCTGAGGTTGGCTGACAGGAGGGCCGAGGAGGAGGGGGACAGTCACAAGCCCTGGCGGCTCGCCTCCCACAGCTCCGCCAACTCCTCCGCCACCCCCGGCGCCGCCAGCAGCAACGGCTCGTTGTACGTGGGGAATTGGGGGTAAGCCACCGCGCCCGCCTCGATCGCGATCAGGTACGCCGGCAGGCCGTCCACTGCGTGGAATTCACCGATCGCCGCTGCCGTGGCGCGGCCTGCCGCGACCTGGGAGAGGGAGAGGGCCGTGGAGCCCATCACCCTGGTGGTGCAGTGGCGGTGGGAGAGGGCGGCCAGGAGGGGGTCCAGGCCGGGCCAGTGGGAGTGGGCGGCCCATTCCGTGAGGAAGAGGTGGCCCGTGAGGGTGGTGTGGGGCGAGGCGTGGATCGGGGTGCCGTTCAGGTGGGCGCCGCGGCCTCGGATCGCGGTGAAGGTCTCGCGGCGCCAGGGGTCGGCGACCAGGCCGAGGAGCGGGGTGCCGTCGGGGGACACCAGGCCCAGGGAGAAGGAGCACCAGCCGATGCCGTGGGCGTAGTTCGTGGTGCCGTCGACCGGGTCCACGACCCAGTACGGGGCGATCGGACATGCAGGCTCGGTTACGCCGTACTCCTCGCCCTCGATGCCGTGTGTCGGGAAGGCCGTCCGGAGGGCGGAGCGGACGTGGGCTTCGATCGTCTCGTCTGTTTGCGTGACGATGTCCGCCGGGCCCGCCTTCTCCCGTACCTCCTCGCCGTGGCGTGGGCGGCGGATCGTCTCCGATGCCCAGGCCGCCAGGTCGGTCGCGATCGTCAGCGCGCGGTCCAGGTCCACATCCACGTCGTGTTCCTCCACACGCGCAGGATGGCAGGGGCTGGTGCGTGGTGTCCCGGCGGGGCTCGTTAGCCTCGGTTCCGTACAAAAGGCAGCACAAAAGGCAACACGAGAGACAACAGAGGAGGCAGTCGTGGCCAAGGTTCCCAGTGCGGTCGTCGCCGCCGGCGGGCTCGTCGGTGGGTACGGCGTGGCCCGTTGGACCAAGAAGCGGCAGCTGGGCGGGGCCGTGCTGGCCGTGGCCGGGGTCGCCGCCGCGCAGCAGTGGCGCAAGCAGGCGGGCCCGAAGGCCGCCGGTGTGCTGAGTACCACGTACGTCGGCGCGTTCGCCGGGTCCCACCCGCTGGCCAAGAAGGTCGGCGCCTGGCCGTCCGTCGTCGGAGTCGCCGGCGCCGTCGCCCTCGCCTCCTGGGCCGTCGCCGACCGTAGGGCCTGAGGCAGCGGACACCCCGATTACGGCGTACCCGTCCTGAACGACTTGCGGTACGCCAGCGGGCTCGTGCCCGCCACCCGGCGGAAGCGCTCCCGGAACGCCGTCGGGGAGCCGAAGCCCGTCTGCGTGGCGATGCGCTCGACCGGGTACGGCGTCGTCTCCAGCAGGTGCTGGGCGCGTCGCACCCGGGCCCGGTGCAGCCACTGGAGCGGTGTCGTGCCCGTCTGCTCGCGGAAGCGGCGGTTGAGGGTGCGGGTGCTCATGCCCGCGCGTGCCGCGATCTCCTCCAGCCGCAGATCGCGGTCGCAGTGGTCCTCCAGCCAGGCCAGGAGGGGCTCCAGGGCGGCGCCCGAGGGGGCCGGGGGCAGGTCGTGGACGATGAACTGGGCCTGGCCGCCCTCCCGTTCCAGCGGCATCACCGACATCCGGGACGCGTGCGCGGCGACCGCCGAGCCGAAGTCGTTGCGGATCATGTGCAGGCACATGTCCAGCGCCGCCGCCGCGCCCGCCGAGGTCAGGAACTGCCCGTTGTCCACGTAGAGGACGTTCGGGTCGACCGTCACCCTCGGGTACAGCTCCGCCAACCGGCCGGCGGCGATCCAGTGGGTCGTCGCGCGCAGGCCGTCCAGCAGGCCCGTCGCCGCGAACAGGAACGCCCCGACGCAGATCGAGGCGATCCGGGTGCCCCGCGCCGCCGCCGAGCACAGGGCCTCGGCCACCCCGGGCGGGAGCGCCGAGGGGGGTTCGGCCACGCCCGGCAGGATGATCGTGTCCGCCTCCGCCAGCGCCTCCAGGCCGTACGGCGCCCGCACCGTGAACGCGCCGGCGCTCACCTCCTCCCGCACCGAGCACACCCGCACCCGGTACGGCTCCCGGCCGTCCGGCAGCCGGGCCCAGCCGAAGGTGTCGATGGGGGCGGAGAGATCGAACGGGACGACGCCGTCCAGCGCCAGTACGGCCACGGTGTGCATGGCGAGATCGTACGGGTACGACGGATTCCGGCCGACAGCACACCCAGGTGCGCGGCTGGTGTGTTCCGGGTGGCGGCAGCCAGATGCCCGCTGGCGATAATCCGTCGGTTACTGGCACTCTCGCCACTTCTCCGGCGTCCCCGGCCCGCCTAGCGTCACCGCCGTGACCAAGTTCCTCCTCGCCGTGCACGTCCTCGCCGCCATCGTCGCCGTCGGACCCGTGACCGTCGCCGCCAGCATGTTTCCGCCCGTCGCACGCCGGGCCCTCGCCGCACCCGAGGACCCGGGTGCCGCCGGGACGCTGGACCTGCTGCACCGGATCTGCCGTGTCTACGCCGTCGTCGGCGTCGTCGTCCCGGTCTTCGGGTTCGCCACCGCGAGCCGGATGGGGGTGCTCGGCAGCGGCTGGCTGATCGCGTCGATCGTGCTGACGGCCCTCGCCGCCGTCGTCCTCGGTGCCCTCGTCCTGCCGGGACAGAGCGCGGTCGTGGAGGGCCGGGGCACGGACACCGCGCGGCTCGCCATGCTCACCGGCGTCTTCAATCTGCTCTGGGCCGCCGTGACCGTCCTGATGATCGTGCGGCCCGGTTCCACCACCGGGGCGTGAGCACGGGGACGGGCCTCGGGTGAGGGGAGCCCCCTCACGCCCCCAGCGTCCGCGTCACCACGTAGATCAGCAGTCCCGCCAGGGATCCCACCACCGTGCCGTTGATCCGGATGAACTGCAGATCACGGCCGATGTGCGCCTCGATCTTGCGGGTGGTGTGCTCCGGGTCCCAGGCGGCCACGGTGTCGGTGATCAGCGAGGTGATCTCCTTGCGGTACGTCGTCACGACGTGCACCGCCGCGCCCTGCACCCAGCTGTCGACCTTCTCCTGCACCTTCGGCTCGGTCGCCATCCGCGTGCCCAGCGACAGCAGCGCGGCCCGCACCCGCAGCCGCAGCTCGCTGCGCTCGTCCTCCGCCGCCGCCACGATCATGGACCGTACGGCCGTCCACGCGGACGCGATCAGGTCCTGCACCTCGCCCCGGCCCAGCACCTCGCCCTTGAGCCGCTCCACCCGCGCCCGCGTCTCCGTGTCGGACTGGAGGTCGGAGGCGAAGTCGGTGAGGAAGCGGTCCAGGGCGCCGCGCGCCGGGTGCGCGGGCATGTCCCGCATCTCGGTGACGAAGCGGAGCAGCTCCTTGTAGACGCGTTCGCCGACCTTGCGGTCCACGAATCTCGGGGTCCAACCCGGCGCGCCGCCCTCCACGGCGACCATCACGTCGTCCCGGTGCAGCACCAGCCAGTCGTGCGCCCGGGTCACCACCAGGTCCACCACGCGCCGGTGCCCGCCGTCGGCGACGATCTTCTCCAGCATCTTGCCGATGCCGGGCGCGACCTCCTGGGCGTTCGCCCGGCGGGTGATCGCCTCCCCGACCACCGCCTGCACGTCCGAGTCCCGCAGCACCGTCAGCGCGCCGCGCAGCGCCGTCGCCAGCTCGGCCGTCACCCGGTCCGCGTGCTCGGGCTCCGCCAGCCAGACGCCGAGCCGGGTGCCGATGCCGACGGCGCGCAGCCGCTGCCGTACGACGTCCTCGGAGAGGAAGTTCTCGCCGACGAACTCGCCGAGCGAAACACCCAGTTGGTCCTTCTTGGTGGGGATGATCGCGGTGTGCGGGATGGGCAGGCCGAGGGGGTGGCGGAAGAGCGCGGTGACCGCGAACCAGTCCGCCAGCGCACCCACCATGCCCGCCTCGGCCGCCGCGGCGACGTAACCCGCCCACGGACCTGCGCCCTCGTGCGTGGCGAGCTTGGCGAGGACGTACACCAGCGCCACGAACAGCAGCAGGCCGGTCGCCGTGAGCTTCATCCGGCGCACCCCGCGCCGACGCTCCTCGTCGGCCGGGGTGAAGGCCGTCATGGTCTTGTACGACACACCCCGCGCCGTCTCCGTCTCGGACGCTTCCGTCGCTTCCGTCGCTTCCATCGGCTCCACCCGTTCCGGTCCACCCGTGCGGCGATCCCGCACACAATTGTCCCTTCCTGACCGACTCCCGGAACGGAACAGGAGTTCCCGGCGTCTGTCCACGGGGGAGTTCTGGGCAGGGCCCTGACAGCTCTCCCCGGCCCATGCCGCATCATGGGCTGATCATCAGGGAACCATCGGAGCATCGGGCTCCCGATCCCCCGAGGGGAACAGAACAAGCGTGACCAAGCGTCGTGACGGGGGTGCGGGGGCGTCCCCCGCAAGACACTGCGTACTGATGACCGCGCTCATCGCGCTGGTCGTGGCCATATCCGCCGCCATCTACCTCACCGCGGGCGCCGACGACGGCACCGCGCGCGGCACCCTCGCCGACGACCGCCCGCACCACGACTCCTCCGCCGCCCCCGCCTCGACCGGCACTTGGGTGGGCTCCTGGGCCACCGCACCGGTCGGCGGCGAACCCGGCACCGAGACCCAGGGCCTGGCGGGCCACTCGGTGCGCAACGTGGTGCACGCCGACACCGGCGGCACCAGCGCCCGGATCACGCTGTCCAACCTGTACGGCCAGTCGCCGCTGACCCTCACCCACGCCTCCGTCGCGCTGTCCGCCGGGAACGGCACCGCCGCGGCCGACCCCGCGTCGATGCGCCGCCTCACCTTCAACGGCGCCACCGGCGTCGTCGTACCCCCCGGCGACCAGATCACCAGCGACGCCGTCCGGCTCGCCGTCCCGCACGACAGCGACGTCCTCGTCACCACCTACTCCCCCACCCCCTCCGGCCCGGTCACCTACCACCCGCACGCCCGGCAGATCTCCTACGTCGCCACCGGCGACCGCACCGAGGACGCGACCGGCACGCCGTACACCGCACAGACGCCGTACTGGCGCTACGTCACCGCGCTGGACGTGCTCAGCAACGAGGCCGACGGCACCGTCGTCGCCTTCGGCGACTCCATCACCGACGGCATCACCTCCACCACCGACGCCGACCACCGCTGGCCCGACCTCCTCTCGGACCGGCTGCGCACGGCACTGGAGAGCGGAGGCCGGCTGCCGCGCTACGGCATCGTGAACGAGGGCATCAGCGCCAACCAGGTCCTCGCGAGCGGCCTCGGCCGGCCCGCCGAGAACCAGAGCGGCCTCGACCGCTTCGGCCGCGACGCGCTCTCCCGCCCGAACACCAAGGTCGTCGTCATCGACCTGGGCGTCAACGACATCCTGCGCAACCCCGGCCTCGCCGACCCCGACCGCATCGTCGCCGGCCTGCGCACGCTCGCCGCACAGGCCCACGCCCACGGCCTGAAGGTCGTGGGCGCCACCCTGATGCCCTTCCAAGGCCACCGCGGCTACACCCGGGCACGCGAGGCCGTCCGGCAGCAGATCAACGCACAGATCCGCACCGGCACGGTGTACGACGCGGTCGTCGACTTCGACAAGGCCCTGCGCGACCCGTACGACCCCCGCCGCCTGCGCCCCGACTACGACTCCGGCGACCATCTCCACCCCAGCGACCGCGGCTTCGCCCGCATGGCCGAGGTGTTCGACCTGCGCAGCCTGGAGGGCGGCGGGCAGACGGAGCTGTAGGGGAGGAATACTGGCGCGCATGACCCGCCTGATCCTCGCCACCCGTAACACCGGAAAGATCACCGAGCTGAGGGCCATCCTCACCGAAGCCGGACTGCCCCACGAACTCGTCGGCGCGGACGCCTACCCCGAGGTGCCCGACGTCAAGGAGACCGGCGTCACCTTCGCCGAGAACGCCCTCCTCAAGGCCCACGCCCTGGCGCGGGCCACCGGCCTGCCGGCCGTCGCCGACGACTCGGGCCTGTGCGTCGACGTCCTCAACGGCGCCCCCGGCATCTTCTCCGCCCGCTGGGCGGGCAAACACGGCGACGACCTGGCCAACCTGGAACTGCTGCTGGCCCAGCTCGCCGACATCGACGAGGAACACCGGGGCGCGCACTTCGCCTGCGCGGCGGCGCTGGCGTTGCCGGACGGGAGGGAGCGCGTGGTCGAGGGACAGCTGCGGGGTGTGCTCCGGCACGCCCCCGCCGGCACGAACGGCTTCGGCTACGACCCGATCCTCCAGCCGGACGGCGAGACGCGGACCTGCGCCGAGCTGAGCGCGGAGGAGAAGAACGCGATCAGCCACCGGGGGAAGGCGTTCCGGGCGTTGGTGCCGGTGGTGCGGGAGTTGTTGGGCTGAGCATGGAAGAGGGGCCGCCCGGACGGACGGCCCCTCACCTGTGCGGCCGGTGGGACTCGAACCCACACGGGATTTCTCCCACTGCGATCTAAACGCAGCTCGGCTGCCAGTTACGACACGGCCGCGCGCACGGCCATGGTACCGGTCATGTGGTGCTCGCATCAGGGGTACGTCGTCGGCCCCCTCTGCACCACGTGCTGGTGATCGCGTGACAGTTGGGACACAGCAACCGCAGGTTCTCGCGCCGGTTGTCACGCCAGTCCCCGTTGATGTGGTCGACCTCCAGTGTCATGGGTCTACCCCGCCACTCGGGGCCGACCCCGCACCTGGCGCACTGCTCAGGTACGCCCACTTCACTGAGCGCACGGCGGAGGCGTCTAGTCGCGATCCGGTGTCCGCCGTCGTGCCGCACCAGAACGTCTTCCTGCCGCTTGGCGTTCGTAGCCGGCTTCCCTCGCTGATGTGCTTGGCCGAGAAAATGCACCGTGGACAGGCCTTCCTCGGCAACCCGCTGACGGAGCCACGCGCGCTGCGTTCCAGTGTCCGGGCGCCCAAGGCGGCGTAGCGTCTCTGCGATCGAGACCGACGCGGCAACCGCCACGCGCAACTCCTCGGGCTCGGGTCGGCCAGCATTACCGGAGTCGGTTCTCATACGGCACCACCCTGCGCACGGCGCTTCCCGCGTCCCCGGTAATTGTCCGTGACCGAATGGCAGTTGGGGCAGAGGAACCGAAGGTTCTCGCGCCGGTTGTCACGCCAGTTGCCGTCGATGTGATCGACCTCCAGCGGGAGCCGTTCACCGAGCCAAACCGGCTTGATACCGCACAGGCCACAGCACTCCTCCATGCCCAACTCGGTCATCGCCCTCTTGAGTCGCTGACTCGGGATGCGCGGAGCATGCGCCGACGCGTCCTCGACGAGGATCTCCTCGGCCGTCCGGCGGCGCTGATTGTGCCGCATCCGCTCGGTTCGGGCCACGGGCGTGAAATGCGAGGTGTCGAGGCCATAGGCCTTGATGCGCCGAGAGATGTTCGTGTGGTGCCCGCCGACCACCTCAAGTCCGAGCCGCCGCAGCACCTCGTTCACGCTCGTCGACGCCGCGACAATAGGCTCAAGAATGTCCCGGGTCCACTTGGCCCCCTCCCGCTCGAAGTGAGAGACGTCCACCCCAAGCTTCTTCATCCGCTCGTACACGTAGCGCCGCTTCCAGCCCTTCTGATCCACCCCCAGCCTCTCCAACGCCTCCGACAACGTCCGTGCCCCGCGAGCCGCCTCTTCCAGACGCTCCCTGGTGTACGCACTGGCCCCCATGCGAGCCCCCCTCCTTTCCGGCCACGCGTTCGCAGCCCGCACGGATCAACGAACCGCTTATCGGACAGTCACGCCCGGAAGCCGGGAAAGAGAAAGCGGCCCGCTTCGGGTCTCCCCGGTGCGGGCCGCCGGCCGTAGGAACGGGCCCTCAGATGCCCAGGTCCTTGATGATCTTGGCCACGTGGCCGGTGGCGCGGACGTTGTAGAGGGCTCGTTCGACCTTGCCGTGCTCGTCCACGACGATTGTGGAGCGGATGACGCCCATGTAGGTCTTGCCGTAGTTCTTCTTCTCGCCGAAGGCGCCGTAGGCGTCGAGGACCTTCTTGTCCGGGTCGGCGAGGAGGGTGACCTTCAGGGACTCCTTCTCGCGGAACTTCGCGAGCTTCTCCGGCTGGTCGGGGCTGATGCCGATGACGTCGTAGCCGGCGGAGGCGAGGACCTCCAGGTTGTCCGTGAAGTCGCAGGCCTGCTTGGTGCAGCCCGGGGTCAGGGCGGCGGGGTAGAAGTAGACGATGACCTTGCGGCCCTCGTAGGAGGACAGGGAGACCTCGTTGCCGTCGGCATCCGGGAGGGTGAAGGCGGGGGCCACGTCCCCCGGCTGGAGTCGCTCGCTCATCGGGCCAGGGTAACCGGGGGGCCTTGCGGTGCGGCGGGAGGAGAAGCTGACAGACTGTCCGGGACAGCATCAGATGACTTCGGAGGCCGTACGGTGGCGGACACGTCGGACACCAGAACCCCGGCGCAGATCGAGGCGGACATCAAGCGCCGCCGCGAAGTGCTGGCCGAGACGCTCGACGAGATCGGCGTGCGGGTCCATCCGCAGACGATCATCGGGGACGCGAAGGCCAAGGCCGCCGCCCATCTCGACCACACCGTCGGGCGGGCGTATGTGCAGGTCAATCGGGTGGTCAGTGACGTGCGGGCGCAGTTCGTGGACGACGAGGGCGCGCCCCGGCTGGAGCGGATCGTGCCGGTCGCGCTGCTCGCCGTCGGTGTCGTCGGGCTGTTCGCCGTCGGCCGCAGGCGGCGCAAGGGCTGACCCGGAAGCGGACGGGCGGGGCGAAGGCAGGTAGGTTCGAGGCGTGAGCGCCAACAGAAACGAGAGCACCCCTCAGCACGACAAGCTGCCCATCCGGATGCTGCACGACCGGGTTCTGGTCAAGCAGGACGCCGGCGAGGGCGAGCGGCGGTCGGGAGGCGGCATTCTGATTCCCGCCACGGCGGCGGTCGGCCGGCGGCTGGCCTGGGCCGACGTCGTCGCGGTCGGGCAGAACGTACGGACCGTGGAGCCCGGCGACCGGGTCCTGTACGACCCGGAGGACCGGGCCGAGGTCGAGGTGCGGGGTGTGGCGTACGTGCTCATGCGCGAGCGTGATCTGCACGCCGTGGCCGCGGACCGGTTCGAGGGGTCCGAGGACTCGACCGGCCTGTACCTGTAGTCCCGCTGCTCAAGGGGGCTGGTGACGGTTGTCACCAGCCCCTTTTGCGTGGGCTTTGCTATGTTCGAGAGCGAGCCCGACGAGACGCGCCGTACCGGGATGCAGGCAAAGACGACGCACCCCGACCGCATGAAGTCTCGGAGGTGCTCCTCATGGCCTGGGTTCTGCTTGTCGTCGCCGGTCTGCTCGAAGTCGGCTGGTCGATCGGGATGAAGTACAGCGAGGGATTCACGCGGCTGGTCCCGAGTGTGCTCACGGGCGCCGGGATCGTCGCGAGCATGGTGCTGCTGTCGTACGCCGCCAAGTCCCTGCCCATCGGTACCGCCTACGGCGTGTGGGTGGGCATCGGGGCGGCCGGGGCGGCGGTGCTCGGCATGGTGGTGCTGGGTGAGCCGGTCACCGCCGCCCGGATCTTCTTCGTCTGTCTCCTGCTGGTCGCCGTCGTCGGGCTGAAGGCGACCAGCGGTCACTGAGACGTCAGGCTGCTGCTGTTGTCACCGCGTCATGTGCCGGGGCCGCCGCCCGCGCCGGCGGTGGTCGTGCCCGTCGTGCCGCCGCCGGGTGTGCCGCCGCCTCCGAGGGTGCCGCCGCTGGGACTGGCGGTCGTGCCGCCGGTCGTGTCGGTGCCCGTGGTCCCGCCGCCGGTCGTCGTGTTCCCGCCGGTGGTGGCTCCCGTCGTGCCGGTGCCGCCGCCGGTCGTGGTGGCGCCCGTCGTACCGGTGCCGCCGCCGGTGGTGGTCGTGCCGCCGGTGGTCGGGGTGCCCGTGGTGCCTCCGGTGGTCGGGCTCGCGGTCGTACCGCCGGTGGTCGGGGTGCTGGTGCTGGTGCCGCCGGTGTTCTGGCCGCCGGTCGTGCCCGGCGTGGCCGAGGTGCCGGTGCTGGGCTCCTGCGGCTGGTCGGCGCCCGAGGCCAGCTGGAGGTCGAAGTCGGAGGCCGGGGTGCCCTGGAGCGCGGCCTGCGTGTACTGCGTCCAGATCTGGGTCGGCGCACCGCCGCCGTTGATGCGCGGCAGGCCGAGGGCGCCGTACAGCGACTTGTGCTGGGCGGTCACCGGGTCCTGGCCCATGACGGCGACGACCGTGGCCAGGTCGGGGGTGTAGCCCGCGAACCAGGCGGCGGTGTCGCTCTCGGCGGTGCCGGTCTTGCCGGCCGTCGGACGGCCCGCGGCCTGCGCGGCCGAGGCGGTGCCGTTCTCGACCACGCTCTGGAGCATCGCCGTGGTGGTGTCGGCGGCCTCCCGGCTGACGGCCTGCTTGACCGTCGGGTCGGGCAGCTTGATCTCGGCTGTGCCGCCGTCCCTGGTGAGCTTCTTCACCAGGGAGTACTGGCCGTGCTTGCCGTGGTTGGCGAGCGTCGCGTAGCCCTCCGCCATGTCCAGGACGCTGGCGGTGGCGGTGCCGAGGGCGATCGACGGGTACGGCTGGAGGTCCGGGGTGCCGGAGGGGATGCCGAGGTCGATCGCGGTCTGCTTGACCTTGGACGGGCCGACGTCGACCGCCATCTGCGCGTACACCGCGTTCACGGACAGGTCCGTGGCCTTGGTGACCGTGATCTGGCCGTACGACTTCTGGTCCTCGTTCTGCGGGGCGTAGGCGCCGCCGCTCCAGCCCTGCACGGGCCGCTCGTTGGTGCCGTCGTACATCGTGTTCGGCGTGATCTGGCGGCCGTCCTGCGTGGTCGAGCCGTTCTGCACCGCGGAGGTGAACACGAACGGCTTGAACGTCGAGCCGACCTGGAAGTCACCGCGGGTCGCGCCGTTGGTGTACTGCTTCACGTAGTCGATGCCGCCGTACATCGCGACGACCTCGCCCGTCTTGGGGTCGACGGAGGCGCCGCCGGCCCGGACGTAGTTGTCGACCTTGTTGTTCTTCTTGTCCAGCTTGGCGACCAGTTGGTCGTTCACCGCCTTGACGAAGGCGTCCTGCCGGCCCTTCTGGATGGTGGTGGTGATGCGGTAGCCGCCGGTCGCGAGCTGGTCGTCGGTGAGGATGTTGTTGGTGGTCAGGTAGTGCTTGACCGCCTCGACGAGGTAGCCGCGCTGGCCGGACATGCCCGTGGAGACCGTCTGCTCCTTCGGCATCGGGAACGTCATCCCGGCGCGCTTGGAGGCGCTGAGCCAGCCCTTCTTGACCATGCCGTCCAGGACGTAGTTCCAGCGGGCGACGGCCGCGGCCTTGTTCTCGGGGTGGGCCACGACGTCGTACTCGCTGGGCGCGTTGACGAGCGCGGCGAGGTAGGCGGCGCGGGCCGGGTCGAGGTTCTGGGCGTCGACGCCGTAGTAGGCCTGGGCGGCGGACTGGATGCCGTAGGCGTTGCGGCCGAAGTAGCTGGTGTTGAGGTAGCCCTCCAGGATCTCGTTCTTGGACTTCTGCCGGTCCAGCTTGATCGCGATGAAGAACTCCTTGGCCTTACGGGTGACCGTCTGTTCCTGGGCCAGGTAGTAGTTCTTCACGTACTGCTGGGTGATCGTCGAGCCGGACTGCGTGCCCTTGCCGGTCGCGGTGTTCCAGGCGGCGCGCAGCATCGCCTTGGGGTCGACGGCCGACTCGATGTAGAAGTCGCGGTCCTCGGCGGCCAGTACGGCGTGCTGGGCGTCCTTGGAGACCTGGGCGAGGTTGACGTTCTCGCGGTTGATCTGTCCGTCGCGGGCGAGCTGGGAGCCGTCGGCGTAGAGGTAGACGTTGCTCTGCTTGGTCGCGAGGGCGTTGGCGGGCGGGATGTTGACCATCGAGTAGCCGAGGAAGAACAGGCCGATGATCAGCAGCACGCCGAAGAGGAAGGTGCCGAGCACCATGCGCCAGGTGGGGATGATCCGCCGCCACCCGGTCCGCTTGGGCCGCTTCTTCTTGCCCTTGCCGCCCTTGCCTCCGCCGTCGCCGGGACCGCCGGGTCCGCCGGGTCCGCCGGGCGCACCGGCGGGGCCGTCGGCTGCGGCGAGCAGGGCGGTGGCGTCCTCGGAGGAAGAGGGACTGGCGGGGGCGGCGGGGGTGGTACGGCCGGTTCGGGGGCGTCGGGTGCCCGCGCCTGCCGCGGGGCCCGCGGCACCCGCGGCACCCGCCTGGCCGGCGGCGTTCGCGGCACCCGCGCCGGCGGCCGCGGCCGTGCTGGCGGCGCCGAGCGCTCCGGCCGTCCGGGCGGCGCGGGACGCGGTGCCCGGGTTCGTGCCGGTGCCGCCGGGATCACCGGTGACACCGGGCTCACCCGAGCGGGGTGCGCCGACCCGGCGCAGGACCTGGGTGGTCTCGGGCGTCCGCGGCTCACCGGGGCCCTGACCTGCCCCGGCCGACGCGTTCGACGCGTCCTCCCGGGGTCCCCGGGGCGCGCCGACGCGCCGCAGCACCTGCGTGCTCTCGGGAGACCGGGGCTTCTCGGCACCGGAGCCACCGCCACTGCCACCGCCCGCCGCACCGGATGCCGGAGCCGCGTCGTCGGGGCCGGTGGAGGTCGTCGCGGAGGTCGTCGCGTCGGACTCCGTGCGTCCCCCGCGCGCCGCCTGGCGGGCGCGGGCCATCGAGGCGGTGCGGTCCTGGGCCGAGCGGGCCTCGGACGCCGTCGGTTCACCCGTTTGGCCGACTCCGCCCCGCTCGCCCTGCGCTGCCTGCTCGCCCCGCTCGGCCCGCTCGGCCCGCTCGGCCCGCGCCGAGTCTCCCTGCTTCGTCCGTGCGGACTCCTCCGGCTCGGTCGAAGGAGCAGGCGTGGGCGTGGGTGTGGCCGAAGCCGGTTCCCTCGTCTCCGCCCCCTCGTCGGCCTTCTCGTCCCGGGCCGGACCGGAGGGCTTTTCGGCCTCCCCTGTCGCAGCCGGCAGCGGCTTTTCCGGCGCCACGCCTTCCTTCGGTTCCTGCGGCTGTGGCTCGTCGCTCATGTCGTGCACGGACTCCTGTTTCGTCGTACGTCGTTTCCGTACGCCTCGTACGCCTTCTACGCCCCCGGAGTGAAGACTCTCGCACCTGGCGTTCCGTTCCCGGATTCCGGCACGGTTCGGGCACGAAAATGCGTGGCCGGCCGCCGGGTCTCCGGACTAGGCTCCTGCGCTTCGGTGTCGAGCGGTCCCGGGAGGTGGACTGGCGTGGGCGCGGGACGGTTGTACGTGGCCGTCGCAGCGGGGGGATTCAGACGGTACGCGACGTATCGGGCGGCCACTGCGGCAGGGGTGTTCACGAACACGGTCTTCGGACTGATCCTCGTGTACACGTACCGCGCCCTGTGGGACGCGAAGCCGCACCTCGGGGGGTATGACGAGGCGCAGGTCGTGACCTACGTCTGGCTCGGGCAGGCCTTCCTGTCGACGCTCGCCATCGGGGGCGGGGGCGTCGAGGAGGAGCTGATGGATCGTATCCGTACGGGGGACGTGGCGATCGATCTCTACCGGCCCGCCGACCTCCAGCTGTGGTGGCTCGCCGCCGATCTGGGCCGGGCCTTCTTCCAGCTGCTGGGGCGGGGCGTGATCCCGTTCGTCTTCGGGGCGCTGTGCTTTCCGGCGTACCTGCCCACGGACGCCGGCACCTGGCTGGCGTTCCTCGTCGCCGTCGTGCTGGCGATGGTGGTCGGCTTCGGGATCCGCTACCTGGTGGCGCTGAGCGCGTTCTGGCTGCTGGACGGCACGGGCGTGAGCCAGATGATGTGGCTGGCGGGCTACTTCTGCAGCGGGATGCTGCTGCCGCTGAACGTCTTCCCGGGCGCGCTCGGCGAGGTCGTGAGGGCGCTGCCGTGGTCGTCGCTGCTGCAGGGTCCGGCGGACGTGCTGCTGGGGCACGCGGATCCGCTGCGGACGTATCTGTTCCAGGGGGCGTGGGCGGCGGTGCTGCTGGGGCTGGGCCGGCTGTTGCAGTCGGCGGCGACGCGGCGGGTGGTGGTCCAGGGTGGGTGAGCGCGGCCGGGTGCTCGCGGGGGTGCGGGCGTACGGGATGATCGCCGGGATGTGGGTGCGGTCCACGATGGCCTACCGGGCGTCGTTCGCCATGACCACGTTCGGGAACTTCGCGGCGACCTTCTTCGACTTCGTCGCGATCATGCTGATGTTCTCGCGGGTGCACGCGCTCGGCGGGTACACGCTGGCGGAGGTGGCGTTCCTGTACGGGCTGTCGGCCGTGTCCTTCGGGCTGGCGGATCTGGTGATCGGCTCGATGGACCGGCTGGGGCGGCGGGTGCGGGACGGCACGCTGGACACGCTGCTGGTGCGGCCGGTGCCGGTGCTGGCGCAGGTGGCCGCCGACCGGTTCGCGCTGCGGCGGCTCGGCCGGGTGGTGCAGGGCTCGCTGGTGCTGGGCTGGGCGCTGACCCGGGTGGGGATCGACTGGACGCCGCTGAAGCTGCTGCTGATGCCGGTGACGGTGGCGAGCGGTTTCGCGATCTTCTGCGCGGTGTTCGTGGCGGGGGCGGCGTTCCAGTTCGTGGCGCAGGACGCCTCCGAGGTGCAGAACGCCTTCACGTACGGCGGGACGACGCTGCTGCAGTATCCGCCGACGGTGTTCGCGAAGGAGCTGGTGCGCGGGGTGACGTTCGTGCTGCCGCTGGCCTTCGTCAACTGGCTGCCCGCGACGTACGTGCTGGGGCGGCCGTATCCGCTGGACCTGCCCGGGTGGGTGGCGTTCACGCCTCCACTGGTCGCGGCGGGCTGCTGTGCGCTGGCGGGGCTGGCGTGGCGGGCGGGACTTCGTTCGTACCGGAGCACAGGGAGCTAGCACGTGCCGGACAGTGACTTCATCATGCTCGAAGACGTCGAGAAGGTCTTCGAGGTGCGCAAGCGGACCGGGTTCATGAAGCGGGAGCGGCGCGAGGTGCGGGCGGTGGACTCGCTGTCGTTCTCCGTGGCGCGCGGCGAGATGGTCGGCTACATCGGGCCGAACGGTGCCGGGAAGTCGACCACGATCAAGATGCTGACCGGCATCCTGACGCCGAGCGGCGGCCGGCTGCGGGTG
This sequence comes from Streptomyces sp. NPDC025793, assembly GCF_055558375.1. Taxonomy (NCBI): domain Bacteria; kingdom Bacillati; phylum Actinomycetota; class Actinomycetes; order Kitasatosporales; family Streptomycetaceae; genus Streptomyces; species Streptomyces sp. NPDC025793. Next base: position 80,703 of record NZ_JBVHMR010000017.1, read on the forward strand.
GCGGGCATCGATCCGTCCCGGGAGCGGACGCGGCTCGCGCGGCGGATCGGTGTGGTGTTCGGGCAGCGTACGACGCTGTGGTGGGACCTGCCGCTGATCGACTCGTACCGGCTGGCGCACCGCATGTACCGCATCCCCGAGGCCCGTTACCGGGAGAACCTCGACCGTTGCGTCGAACTCCTGGAACTGGGCGACCTGTTGGACGTGCCGGTGCGGCAGCTGTCGCTGGGCCAGCGGATGCGCGGGGACATCGCGGCGGCGCTGCTGCACGATCCCGAGGTGCTGTACCTGGACGAACCGACGATCGGCCTGGACGTCGTGTCGAAGGCCAAGGTACGGGGATTTCTGCGGGAGTTGAACGCCGAGCGCGGCACGACGGTGCTGCTGACCACCCATGACCTTCAGGACATCGAGCAGTTGTGCTCCCGGGTGATGGTGATCGACCACGGCCGGCTGATGTACGACGGCCCGCTCGCGGGGCTGCACGAGGCCGGGGAGAGCGAGCGGACGCTGGTGGTGGACCTGGAGCGGGAGTTGCCGCCGGTGGAGGTGCCCGGGGCGCGGGTGGTGCGGGTCGAGGGGCCCCGGCAGTCGCTGGCGTTCCCGGCGGGGCAGTCGGCGGCGCCGCTCGTGGCGCATCTGGCGGCGCGGTATCCGCTGGTGGACCTGTCGGTGCGGGAGCCGGACATCGAAGCCGTCATCGCCAAGATGTACGCGGAGAAGGCCGTCTCGTAGGCTGCTGTCATGACCGACGACGCGGCCTGGGACCACCGGGCCCCTGCTCCCGCCCCCGACCTGCGGGCCTCCGACGCCGACCGTGAGCGGGTGGCCGAGGTGCTGCGGGACGCGCTGGCCGAGGGCCGGCTCGACATGGCGGAGTTCGAGGAGCGGTTGGAGGCGGCCTACCGGGCGCGCACCTACGGCGAGCTGACCCCGCTCACCCGCGATCTGCCGACGGCCGCTGCGGCGTCGCCCGCGCCGGTGTCGTTCACCAAGGCGCCTGCGGAGAGCGGGGGTTGGGCGTCCCGGATCGTCGGCGGCGAGGGGTCCTCGGCGGGCGGGGTGGCGGTCCTGTCGGGGTTCGAGCGCAAGGGCCGCTGGACGGTGCCGAAGCGGTTCAACTGCTTCGCGTTCATGGGCGGCGGCGAGATCGATCTGCGCGAGGCGAACTTCGCGGACCGCGAGGTCGAGATCAACTGTGTGGCGATCATGGGTGGCGTGCAGGTCGTCGTGCCGCCGGGGGTCGAGGTCGTGGTCCGGGGCATCGGCGTCATGGGCGGTTTCGAGCACCCCCGTGACGACGACCCGCCGGAGCCGGGCGCGCCGCGGGTGGTCATCGGGGGCTTCGCCTTCTGGGGCGGGGTCGGCGTGGAGCGCAAGGTGACCCGGGCGGAACGGCTCCGCCTCAAGGAGCAGCGGCGGCAGGAGCGGGTGGAGCGGCGCGAGGCGCGGCGCGAGTTGCAGCGGGAGCGGCGGGAGGAACGCCGGGACCGGGGGTACTGAGCGGCGTCGGCGGGTGCGGGTGCGTTGTGGTTGTTCGCGCCCGCGCGGCAGAGCCGCATGTCGATACGGCCCCGCGCCCCTGGGGCCTGTCGTCACCTTCCCGTCGTCCGCCCGAAGGGCGGGCCGCGCGGCGTCTGCTGCACGGCGGAGGAGGGAGTCGACGCGTGAGGCCCCTCCCGCCCGAGCGAAGCCGAGCGCGGGGGAGTCGGCGACCGACGACAACGCCGCTGGGGGTGCCCCTCCGGGGGAGCGCGTGCCAGACGCCGCACGGACGGGAATTCGACGACAGGCCCTAGGTCACTTGGTGCACACCTTGGTCAATTCACCCGCCGCGTCCGTCACCGGGCTCACGTCCGGAGTGCGGTCACCGTTCTTGATGGCCGTGCGGACGTTGTCCACCGCCTTCTTCACGTCGTCCACCGCCTTGTTGACGTCCGCGTGGTCGGTCTTGTCGCCGATCTTGTCGAGGTTCTTCTCGATGGAGTTCAGCGAGTCGTCGGCCTGGGTCGGGTCGTTCGCCGCGTTCTCCACGGCCTGTTGCAGGCCGGTGACGCTGTCCGCGATGGAGTCGGCGGTGTGCACGCAGTCGAGGGCCTTGCCGACGCTGTCGCATCCGGTGGTCAGGCCGGCGGTGAGCGCGACGGTCGCCGCGACGACGGCGACGGCGGTGAGACGGCGGCGTCGGCTGACGGCCATGGTGGTGGTCCCCTCCCCTGGTTGGGCTGCTGTACCCGAAGGACGCCGGGAAGGGGTGCGCGGGTTGCCCCCGCGCACCCCTTCTGTTGGTCCGCGCTTTACTTCCCGAGCGTGGCGTCCAGGGTGGCGCGCTGGATCCGGGCCAGTTCGTCGCAGCCGCTGACGGCGAGGTCGAGCAGGGCGTTCAGTTCGTCGCGGGCGAAGGGCTCGGCCTCGGCGGTGCCCTGGACCTCGACGAAGCGGCCGTCGCCGGTGCAGACGACGTTCATGTCGGTCTCGGCGCGCACGTCCTCCTCGTAGCAGAGGTCGAGGAGGGGGACGCCGCCGACGATGCCGACCGAGACGGCGGAGACCGTGCCGGTGAGCGGCTGGCGGCCGGCCTTGATCAGCTTCTTGCCCTGGGCCCAGGCGACGGCGTCGGCGAGGGCGACGTACGCGCCGGTGATCGCGGCCGTGCGGGTGCCGCCGTCGGCCTGGAGGACGTCGCAGTCGAGGACGATGGTGTTCTCGCCGAGCGCCTTGTAGTCGATGACGGCGCGCAGGGAGCGGCCGATGAGGCGGGAGATCTCGTGGGTACGGCCGCCGATCTTGCCCTTGACGGACTCGCGGTCGCCGCGGGTGTTGGTGGCGCGGGGCAGCATGGCGTACTCCGCGGTGACCCAGCCCTCGCCGCTGCCCTTGCGCCAGCGCGGGACGCCCTCGGTCACGGAGGCGGTGCAGAACACCTTGGTGTCGCCGAAGGAGACGAGGACGGAGCCCTCGGCGTGCTTGCTCCACCCGCGCTGGATGGTGACCGGGCGGAGCTGTTCGGGGGTACGGCCGTCGATGCGAGACATGGCGACGAGCCTAGCCGCACACGGGGAAGGGGCTCCTCCCGCGTCGGGAAGAGCCCCTTACAGGTGAACCGGCGCGGTTCACATCATGTCTTCGATCTCCGCGGCGATCGGGTCGGCGTCGGTGCCGATGACGACCTGGATGGCGGTGCCCATCTTGACGACGCCGTGGGCGCCGGCGGCCTTCAGGGCGGCCTCGTCGACCTTGGCGGCGTCGTGCACCTCGGTGCGCAGCCGGGTGATGCAGCCCTCGATCTCGTCGATGTTGTCGATACCGCCGAGGCCGGCGACGATCTTCTCAGCCTTGCTGGCCATTTGGTCTCCTCACGCACAGTTGGCCCAACTTCGCGAGCGATTGCGCCGTGCGTACCGAAGGATGACGTCACAGCAAACTCAATCGTCCACGACTGGTCTACACCACAGGACAGGCGGTCGCCAACCGATGACCACAGAGGCCGAGGTGAGCCCCGCCCGCGCCCGCTGGAACCGTGCCTTCCAGGGCCTGCAGAAGATGGGCCGCAGCCTCCAGCTGCCGATCGCGGTGCTGCCCGCGGCGGGCATCCTCAACCGCCTCGGCCAGCCGGACGTGTTCGGCAAGGACGGACTGGGCTGGACGAACGTGTCCAAGGTGATGACGGGCGCGGGCGGTGCCCTGCTCGACGGCTCGCTCGGCCTGCCGCTGCTGTTCTGCGTGGGCGTGGCCATCGGCATGGCGAAGAAGGCGGACGGCTCGACGGCGCTCGCGGCGGTGGCCGGGTTCCTCGTCTACTACGGCGTGCTGCACCAGTTCCCCGAGTCCTGTCCGGGCGGCTCGAAGGCGGTCCCGCAGGTCGGCTGTCAGGTCAGCACCGGTGCGGGCGTGGGGTCGGTGACGCCCTACACCTTCCAGAACCCGGGTGTCTTCGGCGGCATCGTGATGGGTCTGCTGGCCGCGTTCTTCTGGGCGCGGTTCCACCGCACGAAGCTGGTGGACTGGCTGGGCTTCTTCAACGGCCGCCGGCTGGTGCCGATCCTGATGGCGTTCGTCGCGATCGTGTTCGCGGCGCTGTGCCTGTGGATCTGGCCGCCGATCGGCAGCGGGCTGGAGAGCTTCAGCCACTGGCTGCGGGACGCGGGCGCCTGGGGCGCGGGCGTCTTCGGGCTGGCGAACCGCGCGCTGCTGGTGGTCGGCCTGCACCAGTTCCTGAACGTGCCCATCTGGTTCCAGTTCGGCAGCTTCACCAAGCCGGACGGCACGGTGGTGCACGGCGACATCAACATGTTCCTGGCCGGCGACCCGCACGCGGGGCAGTTCACCTCGGGCTTCTTCCCGATCATGATGTTCGCGCTGCCGGCCGCCGCGCTCGCCATCACGCACTGCGCGCGGCCGAGCCGTCGCAAGGAGGTCGGCGGTCTCATGCTCTCGGTGGCGCTGACGTCGTTCGTGACGGGCATCACCGAGCCCATCGAGTACTCCTTCCTCTTCATCGCGCCCCTGCTGTACGCCGTCCACGCCGTGCTCACCGGCGTGTCGATGGCGGTGACGTGGGGGCTCGGGGTGCACGACGGCTTCAGCTTCTCGGCGGGCCTGATCGACTACGTGATCAACTGGAACCTGGCGACGAGACCGTGGGCGATCGTTCCGATCGGTCTGTGCTTCGCGGCGGTCTATTACGTCGTCTTCCGGTTCGCGATCACGAGGTTCGACCTGAAGACCCCCGGCCGGGAGCCCGAGGAAGAGGTCGAGGACATCACCAAGGCCTGAGCCGGGCCCGGTCCCCTTTAGCACACCGGCACACCGCGTAGCGTTCTGGTAGCGGATTTCGTGGTTCCTTATCCCACCTTCATCGTGCTACAACAGGTCTACACCACTGAGTGGTGTAGACCACCACCGATGGAGGAACCCACCATGAGCACCGCCACCGCCACGGCGGCTCCCGCGAAGAAGCGGGGATCCGGCCTGTTCCAGGGCCTGCAGAAGGTCGGCCGCAGTCTCCAGCTGCCGATCGCCGTACTGCCGGCGGCGGGCATTCTGCTGCGTCTGGGGCAGCAGGACGTCCATGACAAGCTGCACCTGCCCGACAAGGTCACGGCGGTGTTCGCCACGGCCGGTGGTGCGATCTTCGACAACCTTCCGATGCTGTTCTGCATCGGTGTCGCGATCGGCTTCGCCAAGAAGTCCGACGGCTCGACGGCGCTCGCCGCCCTGGTCGGTTTCCTGGTCTACAGCAACGTGCTGAAGGCGTTCCCGCTGACCCAGCAGCACATCGAGAGCGGCAAGATAGTCGAGGCCACCTACAACAACCCGGGTGTGCTCGGCGGCATCCTGATGGGTCTGTTCGCCGCCGTGCTGTGGCAGCGCTACCACCGCAAGAAGCTGGTGGACTGGCTCGGCTTCTTCAACGGCCGCCGGCTGGTGCCGATCATCATGGCCTTCGTCGGCACGCTCATGGGTGTCTTCTTCGGTCTGGTCTGGAAGCCCATCGGTGAGGGCATCTCCAACGCCGGTGAGTGGATCACCGGTCTCGGCGCGCTGGGCGCGGGACTGTTCGGTCTGGTCAACCGTGCGCTGATCCCGGTCGGCATGCACCAGTTCGTGAACACCGTCTCCTGGTTCCAGATCGGCGACTACAAGAACTCCGCCGGTCAGATCGTCCACGGTGACCTCAACCGCTTCTTCGCCGGTGACCCGCACGCCGGTATGTTCATGTCGGGCTTCTTCCCGATCATGATGTTCGGTCTGCCGGCCGCCGCGCTCGCCATCGCGCACTCCGCCCGCCCCGAGCGCCGCAAGGCCGTGCTGGGCATGATGATCTCCCTCGCGCTGACGTCCTTCGTCACCGGTGTCACCGAGCCCATCGAGTTCTCCTTCATGTTCATCGCCCCGATGCTGTACGCGATCCACGCGGTGCTGACGGCCCTGTCCATGGCGATCACCTGGGCGCTCGGCGTGCACGCGGGCTTCACCTTCTCCGCGGGCTTCATCGACTACGCGCTCAACTGGAACCTCGCGACCAAGCCCTGGCTGATCATCCCGATCGGCCTGGTGTTCGCGGCGATCTACTACGTGGTCTTCCGCTTCGCGATCACCAGGTTCAACCTCCCCACCCCGGGCCGCGAGCCCGATGAAGAGGTCGAGGACCTGACGAAGGCATAGCACTCCACGCGAAGGCCCCGGAACCCGTTCGGTTCCGGGGCCTTTCTCGTACGTGGTCTCAGATCTCGTACGTCGCCCGGGGCGCGGCCAGGTCCACCGGCCCGCCGAACACCGCGCGCGCGTCACGGAGGTTGGCCTCCGGGTCGGTCCACGGCGGGATGTGGGTGAGGACCAGGCGCCGGGCGCCGGCGCGCGCGGCCGACTCACCCGCCTCGCGGCCGTTGAGGTGGAGGTCGGGGATCTCTTCCTTGCCATGCGTGAACGCGGCCTCGCACAGGAACAGGTCGGTGTCCCGGGCCAGCTCGTCCAGGGCCTCGGTGACACCCGTGTCCCCGGAGTACGTCAGGGACTTCCCGGCGTGCTCGACGCGGATGCCGTACGCCTCGACGGGGTGGCGGACCAGGTCGGTGTGGACCGTGAAGGGGCCGATCTCGAACGTGGAGGGCTTGACCGTGTGGAAGTCGAAGACCTCGCTCATCGAGGAGGCGGAAGGGGTGTCGGCGTACGCCGTGGTGAGGCGGTGCTCGGTGCCTTCGGGGCCGTAGACCGGGATGGGGTCGCAGCGGCCGCCGTCGTGGCGGTAGTACCGCGCGACGAAGTACGCGAGCATGTCGATGCAGTGGTCGGCGTGCAGATGGCTGAGGAAGATCGCGTCGAGGTCGTAGAGACCGCAGTGGCGCTGCAGCTCGCCCAGGGCGCCGTTGCCCATGTCGAGAAGCAGCCGGAAGCCGTCGGCCTCGACGAGGTAGCTCGAACAGGCCGATTCCGCGGACGGGAACGACCCCGAGCAGCCGACGACGGTGAGCTTCATGAAGCAGAAACCTCCGTTGGCGGTGAAGATCAGAACAGCAAGATCAAATGGGCGGGAAAACGGGGGTCGTGCGGTTTGTCGAGCGTAAGGCGCGAAAGCGCGGGTCGCTCCTCCGCAAAGGGCCGTTGTGGGCGAACTCACCTGCGCTGTCACCGGTTCGGCTGGAAAGGGGGCGCAGAAGAAACGCCAAGGGCGCGCGATCCGCAGCGCGCGCCGGTAACGTCGTCGTATGGACACGTCCTGGTGGCTGGCGCTCGCGGCGGTGGTACTGCTCGCGCTGGTCGCCACGCTCGTCGACGGCTGGGGCCGTGGCCGCCGGCCCGGCGGTCGGCGGCTGCGGCCGCCGGGGCGCGCCGGTACGCGCGCGCGTGACGGACGGCCCGTCCCGGGGGACATCTGGTGGGCGGACGTTCCCTACGAGGACCGGACAGAATCAAAGGGGGGCGCTAGCGCGTCGGACAGGGCGGTGGCGGGCGACGGGAGGGCGAAGGACCGGCCGTGTCTGGTGCTGGCGGTGCGCGGGAACCGGGCAACGGTCGCGAAGATCACCAGCAAGTACCACGACGAGCGGTCCGGGGTGATCCCGCTGCCCCCGGGCGCGGTCGGCGACGCCCGGGGCAGGCCCAGCTTCCTGGAGACCGACGAACTGCGCGAAGTGCCGGTCGGCGACTTCCGGCGCCGGGTGGGTGTGGTGGACCCGGTGCTGTGGGACCAGGTCCGGCATCTGGCGGGCTGAGCGCCCCTACTTCACGGTCACCGTGACCGCCCACTCCTGGATGCCCATGCACGACACCCCGCCGGGCTTCGTCGGCTGCGCGCACAGCGGGCGGGACGTGGTCAGCTTCTCGGTGCCGGCCGTCACGGCGTGGTAGGCGGCCGTGGCCTGGCCCGGCCGGATGACGAAGCCGGTGTTGACCGCCTTCAGGGCGGTGCCGCTCGCCTGGACCGGCTTCCAGGGGCGGGACTTGGTGCCCTCCAGGGTCAGCCGGACCTCGCCGCCCTTGGCCACGCAGACCGTGCGGCCGGCGTCGGTCGCCTTCAGCTCGACGGTGGAGGCACAGCCGCCGACCGGTGCCGAGGGCGAGACCGTGCCCGCAGTTCCGGTGTCCGTGCCCTTGCCGCCCTTGCCTCCCTGGTCGCTCGTGCCGCTCTTGGAGCCGCATCCGGCGAGCAGCAGCACCGCGGCCGCGAGGGCTGCGAGGGACGTCGCGCTACGACGCATGGGTTTCGCCTTTCTGCCGTGGCCGTGGGGAGTCGGCCGCCTGGTGCAGATGAGACGTACCGGCACGACGAACGGATCCCGCACGCGGAATATTTCCTTCCGCGTGCGGGATCACGGGTGGTCCGGGTGGTTCAGGCGGTGCGGATCAGCTGGTCGTCACGGCCGTGTCGTCGATGACGAAGCTGGTCTGGAGGGAGGAGTCCTCGACACCGTTGAACTTCAGGGTGACCGTCTGGCCCGCGAACGAGGACAGGTCGAAGGTCTTCTGCGCGTAACCCGAGTTGGCGTTGAGGTTCGAGTAGCTCGCCAGGGTCGTCGAACCGGCGCTCACCGTCAGCTTGTCGTACGCGGTGCTGCCGGTCTCGGCGGTGTCGATGTGCAGGTAGAAGGTGAAGCTCGCCTTGCAGCCGGCCGGGATGGTCACCGACTGGGACAGGGTGTCGGTGTGGCTGGAGCCGTAGCCGTCGAGCCAGGCCTTGTACGAGCCGCTGTGGGCCGCCTCACCGGTGTCGTTGGTGATGACGCCGCTGGTCGCGGTCCAGCCGGTGCTGCCCGACTCGAAGCCCGGGTTCGCCACCAGCTGGGAGGAGGTGCAGCCGCCGCCGGAGGTGCCGACGGTCCAGGTGAAGGAGGTCGAGCCGGTCGCGCCGGTGGAGTCGGTCGCGGTGACGGTGACCTGGTAGGTGCCCGCGGTGGACGCCGTGCCGGAGATCAGGCCGGTGGAGCTGCCGATCGACAGGCCGGTCGGCAGGCCGGAGGCGCTGTAGGTCAGGGAGGCGCTGCCGCTGTCGGAGGCCTTGATCTGCAGGCTGACCGAGCTGCCCGTGGTGGTGGACTGGCTGCCCGGGTTGGTGACGGTCACCGTGTTGCCGCCGCTGCTGCCGCCGGAGGTGAAGGCGGCGGTGCCGTTCGGGGTGCCCCAGCCGGTCGGGCCGTCGTAGCCGGTGCCCGCGGTGCAGAAGTACGACGGAGAGCAGGAGCCGTTGTTGCCGCTCGTCACGTCGTACAGGTTGCTCGTGTGCTGGTACGGGTACTTCGCCGGGTAGTCGCTCGCGCCCGGGGTGCCCGCGAGGGCGTAGACACTCGCGATGATCGGCGAGGAGGCGCTGGTGCCGCCGTAGACCGCCCAGCCGGAGCCGCCGAAGGTGTCGTAGACCGCCACGCCGGTGGCCGGGTCGGCGACCGCGGAGACGTCGGCCTCCATGCGCTTGGAGCAGCCGGTGTCGGTCTGCCAGCTCGGCTTCGGGTCGTACGCCGAGCAGCCGGAGCCGGTGCCCTCGGTGCTGGAGGTGTTCCAGACGGACTCGGTCCAGCCGCGGGAGTTGGAGGCGGTGGAGAGCGCGGTGCCACCGACGGCGGTCACGTACTGGGAGGTCGCCGGGTACTCGGCGCCGTAGGCGGAGTCGCCCGCGGAGACGGTGATCGCGACGCCCGGGTGCTTGAAGTACTGGGAGTCCTCGCTGGTCTGGGCGGAGGACTCGGAGCCGCCCCAGCTGTTGGAGACGAACTTGGCGCCGAGCGCGACGGCCTCGTTCTCGGCGGTGCCGAGGTCGGAGTCGGTGGCGGAGTTGGCCTCGACCAGGACGATGCTGCAGTTCGGGCAGACCGCGCTGACCATGTCGATGTCGAGCATCTCTTCACCGGCCCAGCCGGTGTCGTTGGTCGGCAGCGAGGTGGTGGAACCGGTCTGGCTGACCTGCTTGAAGCAGCCGTTGGCCTTGGTGCAGGCGGACAGGCCGTAGGTGGAGCGGTAAGTGGCCAGGTCCGACTCGGCGTTGGGGTCGTTGTAGGCGTCGACGATGCCGACGGTCATGCCCGAACCGGCCGACGTCGGCAGGTTGTAGGCGCTGTGCAGGTTGGCCGGCGAGAGGCCGGAGGGGGTGGCGGCGGCGAGCGCCGCGGCGAGCCGCTGCTTGACGTCGGTGCGGCGCTGCGCGAAGCAGGACGCCTCGCCGGGCTTGGCGGTGGCGCACAGGTGCTGGGTCGGCACCTTCTGGCCGGCCTTGCCGGTCGAGTGGAACGCCTGCCGCTTCGGGTCGGTCAGGGCCTTGCTGTTCTGCGTCACCTTGGAGGTGTGGGGCGCGGGAGCGGTGGCCGCCTGGGCCGCCCCTGCCGTGGGTGCCGCGGTGAGTCCGGCGACGGTGAGGGCGAGGGCGGGGAAGGCGACGGCGACGAGTCTTCGCAGACTGCGTCTCCGGCTGCTCGGGCGTGACTCACGCATGGGGTGCTGCCTCCGGTTGAAGTGGGGATTTCACTGGATTGGCAGGCCCGTGACGCGCGTAGCGGCGGTGCCGCGCAGTCATGAGCATGACACTCGCAGTCACCTGCCATGGCGCCGAGTGAGCGTGACATGACAGGGTGCGCCGAGGAACGTAGCTCCGGCGGGGTCGGGACCGGCAGTACCGGGGGGATTTCTTTGCCTCGCCATAGGAATGGCTTAGCCCCCTCATGAGAGGGGGCTGGCGACCGCTTGATGCGCGTTAATGCGGTGTTACGGCGTTACGCCCAGAGCTGGCCCTGGAGCGTCTCGATGGCCTCCTCGGTGGTGGCCGCCGTGTAGACGCCGGTGGACAGGTACTTCCAGCCGCCGTCGGCCACGATGAAGACGATGTCGGCGGACTCCCCCGCCTTGACCGCCTTGCGGCCCACGCCGATCGCCGCGTGCAGGGCGGCGCCGGTGGAGACGCCCGCGAAGATGCCCTCCTGCTGGAGGAGTTCACGGGTGCGGGTGACCGCGTCGGCCGAGCCGACCGAGAAGCGGGTGGTGAGGACCGAGGCGTCGTACAGCTCCGGTACGAAGCCCTCGTCGAGGTTCCTGAGGCCGTAGACGAGGTCGTCGTAGCGCGGTTCGGCGGCGACGATCTGGATGCCCGGCCGGTGCTCGCGCAGGTAGCGGCCGACGCCCATCAGGGTGCCGGTGGTGCCGAGGCCCGCGACGAAGTGCGTGATCGACGGCAGGTCGGCGAGGATCTCCGGGCCCGTCGTGGCGTAGTGGGCGCCGGCGTTGTCCGGGTTGCCGTACTGGTAGAGCATCACCCAGTCGGGGTGCTCGGCGGCCAGTTCCTTGGCCACGCGCACGGCGGTGTTGGAGCCGCCCGCCGCCGGCGAGGAGATGATCTCGGCGCCCCACATGCCGAGCAGGTCCCGGCGCTCCTGCGAGGTGTTCTCGGGCATCACGCACACCATGCGGTAGCCCTTGAGCTTGGCGGCCATGGCCAGCGAGATGCCGGTGTTGCCGGAGGTGGGCTCCAGGATCGTGCAGCCCGGGGTCAGCCGGCCGTCCTTCTCCGCCTGCTCGATCATGTGCAGCGCGGGGCGGTCCTTGACCGAGCCGGTGGGGTTGCGGTCCTCCAGCTTGGCCCAGATCCGGACGTCGGCGGACGGCGAGAGCCGCGGCAGGCGCACCAAGGGGGTGTTGCCCACCGCGGCCAGCGGGGAGTCGTAGCGCATCGCTGCTCAGCGACCGATCAGCGCATGCCGCCGGCGACGGCCGGCAGGATCGTCACGGTGTCGCCGTCGGACAGCTTGGTGTTGATGCCGTCCACGAAACGGACGTCCTCGTCGTTCAGGTACACGTTGACGAAGCGGCGCAGCTGGCCGTTGTCCACGATGCGGGCCTCGACGCCCGCGTGCCGGGTCTCGAGGTCGGCGAACAGCTCGGCGAGGGTGTTCCCCTTGCCCTCCACCGCCTTCTCACCGTTGGTGTACGTGCGGAGGATGGTCGGGATGCGGACCTCGATGGCCATGGTTGCGGGCTCCTGTCGGAAAGGGTCGGAAAGTGGGCGCACGGCGTAGCGCGCCGTGGCTCACGGCCGTACGGCGGCGGGAAACGTCAACAGATGGCGCTGTTCAGCCTGCACAGATCGACGTGCAGCCGCGCCACGAGCAGCATGCCCGGCGCTTTCTCGCTCACGTCGTTCAGAACCATGCGCTCATCGTAACGATTCCCGGTCCGGGTCCCGGAGTGTGATCCCGCATGCCGGACGCATTTCGTCCGACGACTGAGATCAGTAGGCCTCCACGACCGTGACCTCCTCCTCCGTGACCTCGCCGTCCACGATCCGGAAGGAACGGAACTGGAAATCGCCGAGGCCGTCGGTGTCGGCGGTGGAGACGAGGACGTAGTGGGCGCCGGGTTCGTTGGCGTAGGAGATGTCGGTGCGCGAGGGGTGGGCCTCGGTGGCGGTGTGGGAGTGGTAGATGACCACCGGCTCCTCGTCGCGGTCGTCCATCTCGCGGTAGAGCTTGAGCAGATCGCCCGAGTCGAACTCGTAGAACGTGGGCGACATCGCCGCGTTCAGCATGGGGACGAAGCGCTCGGGACGGTCCGAGCCCGCCGGGCCCGCCACGACGCCGCACGCCTCGTCGGGGTGGTCCTTGCGCGCGTGGGCGACGATCTGGTCGACGAGGGCCTGGGTGATGGTCAGCATGCTGGCCAGAATAAGCGGAGCGCGCGAAGCGCTCGTTTGGGGTGGTGGTGGGAGACGGGCGGGAAAGCAGAAGGGCCGTTCCGTACCGAGGGATGGTACGGAACGGCCCATATGCCGGACGTCCCGGGGAGGAGGTCAGCGCTTGACGAAGGCCGCGGCCTGCGGGTTGCGGCGCCTGAGCACCCAGTAGGAGACGCCGAGGATCGCGGCCCACAGCGGAGCACAGTACAGCGACACCCGGGCGTCCTTGTCGATACCCATGAGCACGATCACCATGAAGATGAACGCGAGCGCGGCGTAGCTGGTGTACGGCGCCCACGGCGCGCGGAACTCGCTCTGCGGCAGCAGTCCGCGGTCGGCCTTCGTCCGGTAGCGGATCTGGCAGATCAGAATGACGATCCAGGCCCACATACCGGAGATGGTCGCGAAGGAGACGACGTAGTCGAACGCCTTGCCCGGCCACTGGTAGTTGATCCAGACGCCGACGAGCATCAGCGCGGCGGAGAACGTGGTGCCGACGAGCGGGGTGCCGCTGCGCGTCAGCCGGGTGAACGCCTGGGGTCCCTGGCCGTTCTGCGCCAGGTCGCGCAGCATGCGGCCAGTGGAGTACATGCCGGAGTTGCAGGAGGAGAGCGCGGCCGTCAGGACGACGAAGTTCACGATGCCGGCGCCGACGGACAGGCCCATCTTCTGGAACGCGGCCACGAAGGGGCTCACGCCCGGGTGGAACTCGGTCCACGGCACCACCGACAGGATCATGATCAGCGCGCCGACGTAGAAGACGGCGATGCGCCAGGGCACGGTGTTGATCGCCTTGGGCAGGACCTTCTTCGGGTCCTTGGACTCGCCCGCGGTCACCCCGACCAGCTCGACGGCGAGGAAGGCGAACATGACCATCTGGAGGGTCATCAGGGTGCTGCCGACGCCGTGCGGGAAGAAGCCGCCGTCGTTCCACAGGTGGCTGACGGAGGCGGTCCTGCCCGCGTCGGAGAAGCCGACGGTGAGGATGCCGACGCAGATCAGGATCATGCCGATGATCGCGGTGACCTTGACCATGGAGAACCAGAACTCCAGCTCGCCGAAGAGCTTCACGGAGATCAGGTTGGCGGCGTAGAGCACGATCGTGAAGATCAGGGCCGAGACCCACTGCGGGATCGCGAACCAGTACGTCATGTAGGCGGCCGCGGCGGTGACCTCGGTGATGCCGGTGACCACCCAGAACAGCCAGTACGTCCAGCCGGTGACGAAGCCCGCGAAGGGGCCGATGAACTCGCGCGCGTACTCCGAGAACGAACCCGACACCGGGCGGTACATCAGCAGTTCGCCGAGTGCCCGCATGATCAGGAAGATGACGAGGCCCGCGACGGCGTACGCCAGGATCAGACTCGGGCCGGCCTTGGAGATGCCCTTGCCCGCGCCGAGGAACAGGCCGGTGCCGATGGCACCGCCGATGGCGATCATCTGGATCTGCCGGGCCCCGAGCCCGCGCTGATACCCCTCGCCGCCCTCGCCGTCCCGCACGGCCTCATTGCCGTCGTGATGCTGATCGACCTGCGCTGAGGTCATGTGTGGTGCGCCTTTCTCCATGCCGAACCGCGGCCCCTCGTCGGCCTCGGATCGGGTTTCGATCCCCCCGGATTGATGGAGTTGTGCCTGGCCGACGGTCGTCGGCTCGGTGGCGCACCCGGCCCGACATGGGTGGCGTCGGCCGGGCGGTCGTGAAGATTTATCACGGCCGCAATATTGATTGCAGGGGCGCGTTGTGGCGCACCACACAGGAAAAAGCGGACAAAGAACGGCCAAATGCGGCATAACCGGCCGCAATGGTAACGGGATCGTTATCCGGATTTGAGCGTCCGCTGAGCGAACACGAGAGCGGGCATATCAGGGCATCAGGGTCGTCACGAGGGTCTCCTGGAGGCCGCCGAGCCACAGGTAGGCCATCACCATCGGCTTGCGCGGGTCCTCGTCCGGGAGCCGGTAGAGCAGGTCGGTGTCGTCCTCGTCGGTGATCTCCAGCCGGGAGCCGATCGCGAGGCGCAGGTCGTTCAGGGCGCCGAGCCACTGCCTCGACTCCTGCGGCGCCAGCTTCAGCACCGCCCCGCCCTCGCCCACCGGGGCGAGCGCGTCGAGGGCGCGGATCACCGCGAGGGCGTTCTCCCGCTTGCCGGCCCGCAGGTCGTTCTCGGTGTAGCGGCGGAACTCGGCGGAGTGGGCCCGGCGTTCCTCGGCCTCGGCGGGCGAGTCCGGGACCTTCTCGGGGTCGCTGTAGGCGTCCGGGAAGAGCCGGCGCAGCACCGGGTCGGCGGGCGGCTCGCTGGGCCCTTCCGCGAACAGCTCGGCGAGCGGGTCCTCGGGGGCCTCGGCGCCGGGGCCGGGGCCGATCAGCTCCAGGAGCTGGACGGCCAGCGACCGGATGATGGAGATCTCGACGTCGTCGAGCGCGACGGCCGCGCCGCCGCCGGGAAGCGGTTCGAAATGTCCGGGCATCTGAAGGGGTTCGCTACTTCCGGTCCTGCTGGAGGGTGGCCCACAGACCGTATCCGTGCATCGCCTGCACATCGCGCTCCATCTCCTCGCGCGTGCCGCTGGAGACGACCGCCCGGCCCTTGTGGTGGACGTCGAGCATGAGCTTGGTGGCCTTGTCCTTGGTGTAGCCGAAGTACGACTGGAAGACGTACGTCACATAGCTCATGAGGTTGACCGGGTCGTTGTGCACGATCGTGACCCAGGGGACGTCGGGCTCGGGTACGGCGAAGACCTCCTCCGCCGACTCGGTGCGTTCGATCTCTACGGGCGCGGGTGACGTCACAGTGCCCATGCTGCCACGGCGAGGAAAAATCGTCACACCGACGAAAAGGGGTGTAGCATCCATGGCCATGAACACAGCGGACCTTGGGCTGCCGGTGGACGTTCCCTCGACGGCGCTCTTCACCGACCAGTACGAGCTGACCATGCTCCAGGCGGCTCTGAAGGCCGGTACGGCCGAACGGCGGAGCGTGTTCGAGGTCTTCACCCGGCGGCTGCCGCACGGGCGCCGCTACGGCGTGGTGGCGGGCACCGGACGCGTCCTGGACGCGGTGGAGAACTTCCGCTTCGACCCGGACGTCCTCGGCTTCCTGCGGGAGCGGAACATCGTCGACGAGCGGACCCTGGCCTGGCTCGCCGACTACCGCTTCAGCGGTGACGTGTGGGGCTACCCCGAGGGCGAGGTGTACTTCCCCGGCTCCCCGCTGCTGCGGGTCGAGGGCACCTTCGCCGAGTGCGTGCTGCTGGAGACGGTGATCCTCTCCATCCTCAACCACGACTCCGCCATCGCCGCGGCCGCCTCCCGGATGGCCTCGGCCGCCGGGGACCGCCCGCTGATCGAGATGGGCGCCCGGCGCACCCACGAGCTGGCGGCGGTGGCCGCGGCCCGGGCGGCGTACGTCGGCGGCTTCGCCACCACCTCCGACCTGGCGGCCGGCTTCCGCTACGGCATCCCGACGGTCGGCACCTCGGCCCATGCCTTCACCCTCCTGCACGACCATGAGCGCGACGCCTTCCGGGCCCAGGTCGACACCCTCGGCCGGGGCACCACGCTGCTCGTGGACACGTACGACGTCGCCGAGGCCGTCCGTACGGCCGTGGAGGTGGCCGGACCCGAGCTGGGCGCGGTCCGCATCGACTCCGGTGACCTGCTGCTCGTCGCGCACCGGGTGCGCCAGCAGCTGGACGAGCTGGGGGCGGCCGACACCAAGATCGTCGTCACGTCCGACCTGGACGAGTACGCCATCGCCTCCCTCGCCGCCGCTCCCGTGGACGCGTACGGCGTCGGCACCCAGCTGGTGACCGGCTCCGGGCACCCGACCTGCTCCATGGTCTACAAGCTGGTCGCGCGCGCCGAGTCCGGCGACCCGAAGGCGCCGCTGGTGCCGGTCG
This sequence comes from Streptomyces sp. NPDC025793, assembly GCF_055558375.1. Taxonomy (NCBI): domain Bacteria; kingdom Bacillati; phylum Actinomycetota; class Actinomycetes; order Kitasatosporales; family Streptomycetaceae; genus Streptomyces; species Streptomyces sp. NPDC025793. The sequence continues at coordinate 97,255 of NZ_JBVHMR010000017.1, forward strand.
CGAAGAAGTCCAGCGGCGGCAAGACCTCCATCGGCGGCCGCAAGTGGGCGGCGCGCCGGCTCGACGCGGACGGGGTCGCCGAGGCCGAGGTCGTCGGCACGGGCCCGGTGCCGCCGGAGCTCGCGGACCGGCAGCTGCTGGTGCAGCTGATCAAGGGCGGGGACGTGCTGGGCCGCGAGCCGCTGGACGTCCCCCGCAGCCGGCACATCGCCGCCCGCGCGAATCTCCCGCTCTCCGCCACACAGCTCTCCCGAGGGGAACCCGTCCTTCCGACGGAGTACCTGACGGAGCGCTCGGGTAGCTAGGCCCTGTCGTGGAGCGGGACCCGCCCGTCCGCCTCTCGTCCGCCCCCTCCCGTCCGGGCCCGGAAGTCTCTAGGCTCGGTTGATTAACCGACAGTCGAAGGACACCCACCATGCGCCGCGCCTTGATCGTCGTAGATGTGCAGAACGACTTCTGCGAGGGGGGCAGCCTCGCGGTGTCCGGCGGCGCCGACGTCGCCGCCGCGATCACGGAGCTGATCGGCCAGGCGGCCGGGAGCGGATACCGGCACGTGGTCGCCACCCGCGACCTCCACATCGCCCCCGGCGGCCACTTCGCCGACGACCCCGACTACGTCCGCTCCTGGCCCGCGCACTGCGTCGCGGGCACGGAGGGCGTCGGCTTCCACCCGAACTTCGCCCCGGCCGTCGCCTCCGGGGCGATCGACGCGGTCTTCGACAAGGGCGCGTACTCGGCGGCCTACAGCGGCTTCGAGGGCAGGGACGAGAACGGCGTCCCCCTGGCGGACTGGCTGCGCGAGCGCGCCGTCGACGAGGTCGACGTGGTCGGCATAGCGACCGACCACTGCGTCCGCGCCACCGCCCTGGACGCCGCCCGCGAGGGCTTTCGCACCCAGGTCCTGCTGGACCTCACGGCGGGCGTCGCCGCGGAGACGACGGAGCGCGCGCTGGAGGAGCTGCGGGAGGCGGGCGTGGAGCTGACGGGCAAGCCGGTCGTCAGCGGCTAGACCCCGCTCCCCCGCACGGCTACGCCACCGCCGATCTGCGAAGAAGTGCCCTGATCGGGTGCCACAGCTCGGTCACGATGACACCGTTGTCGGTGGGAGCCGTCCGCCATATCAGGCCGTCGGGGTGGTGCAGGACCGCCGTGATCTCGTCCGGGGTCGGCGGGGCGCCGTTGCCCCGCAGATAGATCGCGCGCAACCCCAGGTTGCGCAGCCTGGTCAGGGCGCGCGCCCGGTTCTGGGCGTGCACGAGTACGCGCACCCCGGCGGAGTCGTAGGGCAGGTTGAGTGCCACCACGACCGTGCCGTTCGGCAGCTTGGTGAAGCCTCCAGCGGCCATGCCGTCAGATCCCCGTTCCGGTCGGTGTCAATAAGCGGTCCACAGGACGCACCTAAACACGATCGGCGGCAACCCGCCAAGGGTTTGCCGCCGATACGCGTCTGACCTGCACAAATGCCGACTACTTCATCGCGGGACCGACTTCCAGCTCGATCGTCGAGCCGTTTCGGGCCTGCTTGGTGATCTTTATCCTGGTGTTGGTGTCAGTGACCTTGACACCGCCGGTCGGGTTCGCCGGGTCGTAGTAGGTGCCGGCGTGGTCGTCGAAGACCGGCACCCCCTTCTGCGACTTGATCTTGGTCGCGACGCCGGACCGGTGCAGCGTGATCGCGTCCGTCGGCTCCAGCGTGAAGGTGGAGTCGTAGGCCTGCATCCGGTTGCGCAGCAGCGTGCCGTCGGACCAGCGCAGCGCCTTCGGGTGGGCGTCGACCGGCAGGATCAGCCCGGTGCCCGGGTGGGCGTTCGCGTTGGTGTTGTTGTCCGCCTGGGAGGTGTCCCACTTCCAGATCAGCAGACCGTTCTGGTACGGGTAGTGCTCCACCCAGTCGGGGCGGCCGGTGTTCTGGTAACCGAAGTTGTACGGGCCGGACTTGAGGGTCCTGTCGTACGACACGTACTGCCGGTTCTCGGCGAGGTAGTACTGCTTGTAGTCCTTGGTGAAGGACGCGCCGATGCGGGAGAAGCCGGAGGCGGTCCAACCGGCGTCCGCGGACTCGGCGTTGTCGGAGAACAGCGGCGCCCCGTCCGCCGCGACCGTGATCTCGTCCGCCGCGAAGCCCTTCAACGCCACGCCGCCGTCGGTCTGGTAGCGGAAGCGCAGGTCGATCTTCTTGCCCGCGTAGGCGTCGAGCGAGTACGACAGCTTCTTGTACGCGTCGGTCGTGCCGGTCAGCGCGGGCTTGCCGGAGCCGTCGCGCGGGACGGCCCGGCCGTCCACCGTGCCGTCCAGGGCGGTCCAGTCGGCGCCGCCGTCGGTGGACACCTCGGTGTAGAGGTAGTCGTAGCCGTTCTCGATGTCGTACCAGCCGTCCAGGCTCAGGGTGGCCGAGGCCTTGCCGGTGAGGTCGACGGAACGGGTCAGCGTGTTCTTGAGGTTGTCGCCGCTGCCGCTCCACCACTGGGAGGCGCCCTGCGCCGGGGTGACGACCTCGGTCGTGACCGCCTTGTCCGGCAGTGAGACGACCACCGCCTGACGGTACTTGGTGTTGTACTCGGCGTAGCCCAGCTTGTGCCAGGAGGAGACGCCGGACTTGGCGGTGTCGTAGTTCAGCCAGCCCAGCTGGAGCTTGTCCCAGGCGTTCAGGTCGCCGGGCAGGTCGCCGATGGCCTCCCTGCCGGTGCCGAGCCAGGAGCCGGAGGACATCAGGGTCCAGAAGCCGGTGGAGTTGTCGCCGCCCGCGGTGTCGTACTCGTCGGGCAGCCCGAGGTCGTGGCCGTACTCGTGCGCGAAGACGCCGAGGCCGCCGTTCTCCGGCTGGATGGTGTAGTCGCCGACCCAGATGCCGGTGTCGCCGACCTGGGCCCCGCCGAGCTTGTTGCCCGCCGGGCCGGTCGCGCCCGCGTCGGTGCCGAAGGCGTACCAGCGGTGGGCCCAGATCGCGTCGGTGCCCTGGGCGCCGCCGCCCGCGGACTCGTCCTCGCCGGCGTGCACGATCTGGAAGTGGTCGACGTAGCCGTCGGGCTCGTTGAAGTTCCCGTCGCCGTCGTGGTCGTAGCGGTCCCACTGGTCGTACTGGGCGAGGTCCTTCTTGATGTCGGCGTCCGACTTCCCGGCCGCCTTCGCCCCCGCGACCCAGGCGTTCAGACCGTCGCTGACCACGTTCCACACGCTCGGGCAGTTGGTGGAGCCGCAGGCGTTGTTGCCGTAACGGGCCTCGTTGTAGGGGACCTTGACCCAGTCCGCGACCTCGCCGTCGACCGAGTAGCGGCCCGAGGACTGCTTCTCGTAGTACTTCTTCAGCGACTCGGTCGTCCTGCCGGTGCCGAAGTAGAGGTCCTGGTAGTGCTTCCGGTCGTAATCCGCCTGCCAGGCCGTCGAGTTGTCCTTCGTACGGTCGGGGGCGGCGATCGTGTTGTGCAGCGGGCCCGCGGTGCCGCCGTACTTGGGGTCGGTCCGGTCCCCGAACTCCACCAGGATCGTGAAGATCTTGTCGGTCTTCTCGCGGCTCAGCTCGACGTACTTGCCGTCGCCCTTCTTGCCCCCCAGTTCCACGACCTTGGAGCCGTCACGGTCCTTCGCCTTGGCCTTGCCCGCGATCAGCTGGTTCAGGGCCTCCTGGCGCTGAGCCCTCTGCGTCTTGCTGAGCGGGCCGTCGAGGTCGTGCGCCTGCTGCTTCACCGGGGCCGGGTCGTGCCGGTGGGCGGCGGCGGTGCGGTCCGGCCGGGTGGCGGCCTCCGCGACGGCGAAGGTGGCGAACGTGGCGGAGGCCGCCGCCAGCGTCACGCCGATCGCGGCCGCTCTGAACGTCCAGGATCTGCTGGTCACTTGAGTTCCTCCCCTGCGTCTGTCCGACGCATGTCAAGTGACGTAATTTGACTAGAGGTTTAGAAGAAAAGACAGATCTTGACTCGCTCAGGCCGTGTGCACTATGCGGAGCTGACGTTCGCTTTACGCACCTGCAAGCGGACTATGCCTCCACCCCATGACTCCGTGCGCCCCCTGTGCACCGATACCGTGGGTTAGGTCACGCTTACCAGCCGTCCCGCTCGGGCATGCACGCGGAGAGAGTCGAACGGCACCCCACCTGTTCCCCCGACAATCCCCCGAAGACTTCCGAGGACACGATTGCCATGCCTCGTCCGACCGCCGCACAGCTCGCCTACGGTTCCTGCACCGTGATCTTCTCGACGCTCGCCATGCTGCTGCTGTCCCAGACGAGTTCGGGCCTCGGGATCACCGTCATCGCCCTCGCGGCCCTGGCCCTCGGACTGCTCGTCGCGATGACGGTGCCGCTGCCGAAGGCCCGCGCGGCCGTGGCACCGGCCGACCCCGTCGAGCCCGCGCCCCAGGAAGAGCCGGTCTCCCTGTGAGGGACGGACCCGAGAGCGGCGGGCTCGTGACAGCTCACGGACCCGCCGCTCTCGTGTCGTGTCCACCGCACCCGGTCACGGCACCCCGTCAACCCGTGCTGACCACCACCGTCTTGGCCGCCTTGTCGTGCAGGCCCTGCTTGTACGGCTTGTCGAAGTAGCTCCAGCCGCCGCAGATCGCGGTCCAGACGCAGGCGCAGCAGAACGCGAACGGCACCCACAGCACCAGGGAGCGGATCAGCATCGTCTGCACGGACGGGGTGGCACCGTCGTCCAGGTTCGCCACCCGCATGCCGAGCCACTTCTTGCCGAGGGTCTGGCCGTACTTGCTCATCGTGAAGGTGTCGTACGCGATGTAGAGCACGGCGCCGATGAACGACTGCCCGACGGACTTGCCGACCTCGACGTGATCGCCGTTGATGTTGTACTCGCGCACCCCGAACGCCCAGGTGAGCAGCCAGACGACGATGCCGACGAGGATCATGTCGAGGATCCGCGCGAGGGTGCGCCGGGCGCTGTCGGCCAGCGGGGGCATGCCGGCCAGCGGGTCGGCGGGGTAGCCGCCGTAGGGGCCGCCGCCGTACGGTCCGCCGCCGGGCGGCGGGGGCGGCTGGGCACCACCGTACGGGGTGTCGTACGGCGAGCCCGGCCCCTGGTCCGACGGGGGCCGCTTCCTGAACGGGTCGTCCTCGGGGGGCTGCTCTCCGGAGCCGGGGGGCGGTTCGCTGCTCATGGCCCGAGTGGATCGCGAACACCCCGGCTCCGCACCCGGCGGGCGGCCGTACGGAGTAGCCCCTCGCGTACGCCGGCCGGTACGTCAGCCGGCGACGAAGGTGTGCGCTGCCTTGTCGTGCCAGCACTGGTGCCAGGGCCGGTCGAACAGGCACCACAGCACGCCCACGATCCCGATGCCGAGCAACCCGGGGATGCTGTAGACGAGCCAGCGGCGCAGCGCCGGGCCGAAGGTCGGGGGCTCGTGGGCCTCGATGTCGCGCACCTCCAGGCCCAGCGCCCGCTTGCCCAGGGTGCGGCCCCACTTGGCGGTCGGCACCACCTCGTAGGCGACGCCGACGAGGAGGAGGACGGCGAGCACGATGCCGAGGCTGGTGGCGGTCGTGTCGTCGAGCAGCCAGACGGTGACCTCACGGCCGGACAGCCTGGCCGCGTCGATCTTCTGCTGGACATGGTCGGCGGCGCGCAGGCCGAGCGGTACGGCGGCGGTGGCCGTCACGGCGAGCACGATCAGGGTGTCGATCAGCCGGGCCGCGAGCCGCTTGCCGACTCCGGCGGGCCGGGCCGCGGCCTGGCGGCGCGCGGCCGCCTGGAAGACGTCCTCCACCGGCGGCTTCCACGGCGTCATGGGCTGCTCGTCCCCGCCGCCGGCCAGCTGGTGCACCTGCTGCGCCCAGGAGGCCTGGCCGCCGCCCGGCCCGCTGGTCAGCGGGGTGCCGGGGCCCCCGGCGGGAGCACCGCCCTGCGCCGGCACCGAGGGGGCGACGGCGGCGGGCGCCTGGGCCTGCTGGGCAGCCTGGGGCGGCTGCGGCGGCTGAGCGGCCGCGGCACGCGCGGCGGCGGCCTTGCCCGCGCCGAATCCGGGGCCCGCGGCCTGAGAAGGCGCGGCGTCGGGCGGGGTGGCCCGGCCGACGGGCCCCTGCGGGCCGAAGCCGCCCGGGGCGCCGGCGGAGTTCGCCGTACCGGCGCCGGGCCCGGCCTGGCCCGGCACGAAGCCCGTACCCGGCCGGCCGGCGGCGGGCGCTCCGGGGCCGGAGCTCTGCGGGCCGGGGGCTTGCGGGCCAGGGGTCTGCGGGCCGAAACCGGAGCCCGCCCCGGCGTCCGGAGCGGCGGCCGGCCGGTCGCCCGGCCGGCCCTGGCCCGGTACCGGGCGGAACGTCATCGTGCCCTCGTCCCTGACCGCGGCGGGGCCGGGGACCGGGCGGCGGAAGATGAAGGTGCCGCCGGGGTCCGGGCCGTCGTCCTGCGCCGGCGGGTTCGAGGCCGCGTCGGTACGGCCGCCCGGCCCGCCCTGCCCCGCCGCCGGGATCCTGGGATCGGCACCCCACGGGGTACGCCCGTCACCGGCGCCCGCCCGGCCCTGCGCCCCGCCCGCACCATCGCGCTGCCCCTGCTGCTGCCCGGTGGGCGCGGGCTGGGGGTCCTCGTCGAAGAAGTGCGGCCCCGTCTCCTCCACGGCCGGGGCCGGGGTCACCGGGCGGACGCCCGGGGGCGGGGTGAGCGGCTCACCGTCCTGCGGCGCCGGGCGGCTGGTGCCGGGCACCCAGGAGGCGCCGTTCCAGTACCGGACGTAGCCGGGGATGGACGGGTCCGGGTAGTAACCCTCGCGGGGCCTGTCGTCACCTGGGGCCGGGGTTGGGGCGCTCATGTCCGTCGTCCCGTATCTGCTCGGGGGTGTGCTGAAGGCTCCACATCTATCAGACCGGGGCGGCCCGCAGCGCCAGTCCCGCCCGACCGAACCCCTTCCGGGCAACGCCGGACCCGGCTCTCACAGATCCCCGGAAAGAATTTCCCAGAACCCGCGTAATGGCGCGGCCCCTGCCCTCTCTCCCCCGGTGCGGGCCCGTTCCGAGGCCCCCCGGCAAGAGACGAAGGGCAACGTCATGCATCACACCGTGGTGGAGCGGGAGCTGGAGCTGAAGCTCATCCTGTCGCCGGAGCGCAGCATCCCGGTCCCGGCCCGGCTCGCCTACCGCTCCGACGATCCGTACGCCGTCCACATCACCTTCCACATCAACTCCGAGTCCCCGGTCAACTGGACGTTCGCCCGCGATCTGCTGGTGGAGGGGGTGTTCCGGCCATGCGGGCAGGGGGACGTGCGGGTGTGGCCGACGAAGGCCGACGGGCGCAGCGTCGTGCTGATCGCGCTCAGCTCGCCGGACGGGGACGCGCTGCTGGAGGCGCCGATCCCGCAGGTGTCGGCGTGGCTGGAGCGGACCCTGACAGCGGTGCCGCCGGGGACGGAGGGCGAGCAGCTGGGCATCGACGACGCCCTCGACCAGCTGCTCGCCCGGTGAGCCCGGCGAACCCGGCCGGCCCGGCCGGCCGACGGGGCACCGGGGGCTCAGAACAGCTTGCCCGGGTTGAGGATGCCCAGCGGGTCGAAGGCGTGCTTCACCGCGCGCTGCATCTCCACCCCGACCGGGCCGATCTCCCGGGCCAGCCACTCCTTCTTCAGTACGCCGACGCCGTGTTCGCCGGTGATGGTGCCGCCCAGCTCCAGGCCGAGGGCCATGATCTCGTCGAAGGACGCGCGGGCCCGCCGGGACTCGTCCTCGTCCTGGGCGTCGAAGCAGACGGTGGGGTGGGTGTTGCCGTCGCCGGCGTGCGCGCAGACGCCGATGGTCAGGTCGTACGTGGCGGCGATCCGCTCGACGCCTTCGAGCATCGCGCCCAGCCGGGAGCGGGGCACGCACACGTCGTCGATCATCGTCGTGCCCTTGACCGCCTCCAGCGCGGTCAGCGAGAGCCGCCGGGCCTTCAGGAGGAGTTCGGACTCGGCGGCGTCCTCGGCCGGGACGACCTCGGTGGCGCCGGCGGCCTCGCACAGGGCGCCGAGGGCGGCGAGGTCGGCGGCCGGGTCCGGGGTGTCGAAGGCGGCCAGCAGCAGCGCCTCGGTGGTCTCCGGCAGACCCATGTGGGCGAGGTCGTTGACCGCCTTGACGGTCGTCCGGTCCATCAGTTCGAGGAGGGAGGGGACGTGGCCTGCCTCCATGATCCGGCAGACGGCGTCGCAGGCCGCCGCGGCGGAGGGGAACTCGGCGGCCAGCACCAGCTGCCGCGGCGGCTTCGGCTTCAGCGCGAGGACGGCCCGGACGACGATGCCGAGGGAGCCCTCGGAGCCGACGAAGAGCCGGGTGAGGTCGTAGCCGGCGACGCCCTTCGCCGTGCGGCGGCCGGTGGACATCAAGCGGCCGTCGGCCAGCACCACGTCCAGCCCGAGCACGTACTCGGCCGTGACGCCGTACTTCACACAGCACAGGCCGCCGGAGGCCGTGCCGATGTTGCCGCCGATGGTGCACATCTCCCAGCTGGAGGGGTCCGGCGGGTAGTACAGGCCGTGTTCCTCGACCGCGCGGGAGAGCGTGGCGTTGACGACGCCCGGCTCGACCACCGCGATCCGGTCGACGGGACTGATCTCCAGGATCCGGTCCATCCGGGTGAGGGACAGCACGACGCAGCCGTCGGTGGCGTTCGCGGCGCCGGACAGACCGGAGCGGGCGCCCTGCGGGACGACGGGGACGCGCAGCTCGGTCGCGACACGCATGACGTGCTGCACCTGTTCGACGGTGCGGGGCAGGACGACGACGGCGGGGGCGCCGGCCGGGCAGAAGCTCGCCATGTCGCGGGCGTAGGACGCGGTGACGTCGGGGTCGGTCAGGACGGCCTCTGCGGGCAGGCCGGCCAGGAGCCGGTCGGTGAGGTTGCTCGTCTCTGCGGTGTCTTCGGAGCGAGGGGCTTCGCTACGGCTCATGATCACAGCGTGACACTCACGGCCATCGGTGTGAACCCCGTCCCGACCTCCCTTGGGCCGCCCGGATGTGCTCGTCGTACTGACGCACAGTGAGCGCCATGGACAACCGACTGACCATGCCGGGTACGTGCCGGGTGTTGTTGCTGGCTCTGCCGGCGGCCGGTGCCGCCGTGGCCGCGGTGCTGACGCTGCTGCCGCAGGAGCGGCCGCACACGGTGGTCCGGGCGCCGGCGCGGGCGGCGCTGCGGGTGCTGACCGGCGTACCCGACCAGCACCCGCAGGGGCGCCCTGTACGGGACTAGAGGTTGCCCCGCTTCTCCTGCTCGCGCTCGATCGCCTCGAACAGGGCCTTGAAGTTGCCCTTGCCGAAGCCCATCGAGCCGTGCCGCTCGATGATCTCGAAGAAGACCGTCGGACGGTCCTGGACCGGCTTGGTGAAGATCTGCAGCAGATAGCCGTCCTCGTCGCGGTCGGCGAGGATCTTCAGCTCGCGCAGGGTGTCGATCGGCACGCGGGTGTCACCGACCCACTCGCCGAGGGTGTCGTAGTAGGAGTCCGGGGTGCCGAGGAACTCGACGCCGGCCGCGCGCATGGTGCGCACGGTCTGCACGATGTCGTTGGTGTTCAGCGCGATGTGCTGGACGCCGGCGCCGCCGTAGAACTCCAGGTACTCGTCGATCTGGGACTTCTTCTTGGCGATGGCGGGCTCGTTGATCGGGAACTTGACCTTGAGCGTGCCGTCCGCGACCACCTTCGACATCAGCGCGCTGTACTCGGTGGCGATGTCGTCGCCCACGAACTCCTTCATGTTCGTGAAGCCCATGACCTTGTTGTAGAAGGCCACCCACTCGTCCATCCTGCCGAGCTCGACGTTGCCGACGCAGTGGTCGATGGCCTGGAAGGTGCGCTGGGCGGGCTGGGCGACCATCGGCCGGGCGGCGGCGTAGCCGGGCAGGTAGGGGCCGTCGTAGCCGGTGCGCTCGACGAGGGTGTGGCGGGTCTCGCCGTACGTGGCGATGGCGGCGAGGACGACGGTGCCGTGCTCGTCCTTCACCTCGTACGGCTCGGCGAGCGAGCGGGCGCCGTGCGCGACGGCGTAGGCGTGGGCGGCGCGGGCGTCCGGGACCTCGATGGCCAGGTCGATGACGCCGTCGCCGCGCTCGGCCACGTGCCGGGAGAGGAACTCGCCCCAGGGGGTGCTCGGCTTGATCACCGAGGTGAACACGAACCGGGCGGAGCCGTTCTCCAGCACGTAGCTGGCGGTCTCGCGGCTGCCGTTCTCCGGTCCGGAGTAGGCGACCAGCTTCATACCGAAGGCGGTGGAGTAGTAGTGCGCCGCCTGCTTGGCGTTGCCCACGGCGAAGACGACCGCGTCCATTCCCTTGACCGGGAAGGGATCGGCCTGCCGGGCGGTGTCGGGGGTCTGGTGTGTGGTCTGCGTCATGGCGGAAGCGTGGCCCCGCTCTGCAAGGTGCGCAATAGTTTGCGTATCCGCTGGGCAGTCTGTACAGCGGCACTGCCGTACCGGCGAGCTTTCTGTACAGGATGACCATCCCTGGAGGTGCCGTGGCGATCGATCATCTGGACGGGCGGATCATCGTGCTGCTGGCGAACGAGCCGCGCATCGGGGTGCTGGAGATGTCCCGGCGGCTCGGGGTGGCGCGCGGGACCGTGCAGGCGCGCCTGGACCGGCTTCAGTCGAACGGAGTCATCCGCGGATTCGGCCCCCAGGTGGAGCCGGCGGCCCTCGGCTACCCGGTCACCGCCTTCGCCACGCTCCAGATCCGGCAGGGCCAAGGCCCCGACGTCCGGGCCCACTTGACGACCGTGCCGGAGGTGCTGGAGCTGCTGACCACGACCGGCAGCGGGGACATGCTGTGCCGGCTGGTGGCCCGGTCGAACGCCGATCTTCAACGGGTGATCGACCGCGTCGTCGGTTTTGATGGCATCGTCCGGGCCTCCACGGCGATCGTCATGGAGAACCCCGTTCCGCTGCGGATCATCCCGCTGGTGGAGCAGGCCGCCCGGGACAGTGAAGGGACGTGACCTGTAGCGGTGTGACCGGTCTGGGGTGAGCGCGGGTGAACTTCTGGGAGTACCTGGGCAATCGTCATCAGCAGTTGCTCGCGGACGCCTACCAGCACGCCAGCGCGGTCTTCCAGTGCATGGTCCTCGCGACCGTCATCGGGGTGGTGATCGGGGTCGTCACCTACCGCTCCGACTGGGCGGGCAGCCTCGCCACCACCGCGACCTCCACGATTCTCACCATCCCCTCGCTCGCCCTGATCGGTCTGCTCATCCCGGTCGTCGGGCTGGGCGTGCCGCCGACGGTGATCGCGCTGACGCTGTACGGGCTGCTGCCGATCGTGCGCAACGCGATCGTGGGCCTGCGCGGGGTCGACCCGATGCTGGTGGACGCGGCCCAGGGCATCGGCATGTCCCGGGCGATGCGGCTGGTGCGGGTGGAGCTGCCGCTGGCCTGGCCGCCGATCCTGACCGGGATCCGGGTCTCCACGCAGATGCTGATGGGCATCGCCGCCATCGCCGCCTACGCCTCCGGCCCCGGGCTCGGCAACGAGATCTTCCGCGGGCTCGCCTCCCTGGGCAGCAAGAACGCGCTGAACCAGGTGCTCGCGGGCACCCTCGGGATCATCATCCTCGCGCTTGCGTTCGACGCCGCGTACGTCCTGATCGGGCGGCTGACCATCCCCAGGGGGATCCGTGTCTGAGACCGCCGCCCAGGAGACGACCGCGCACGGCGCCTCGATCGAGCTGGAGAACCTGACCAAGCGCTACCCGGGCGGCGCGCAGCCGGCCGTGGACAACGTGAGCATGGAGATCAAGGCGGGCGAGACGGTCGTCTTCGTCGGCCCGTCCGGCTGCGGGAAGTCGACGACGCTCAAGATGATCAACCGGCTGATCGAGCCGACCGGCGGCCGGATCCGGATCGGCGGCGAGGACGTCACCGACATCGACCCGGTGAAGCTGCGCCGCAAGGTCGGCTACGCCATCCAGTCCGCCGGTCTCTTCCCGCACATGACCGTCGCGCAGAACATCGCCCTGGTGCCGAGGATGATCGGCTGGCCGAAGGCGCGGATCCGGGCCCGGGTCGAGGAGCTGCTCGACCTCGTCGGGCTCGATCCGGGCGAGTTCCACGGCCGCTATCCGCGCCAGCTCTCCGGCGGGCAGCAGCAACGGGTGGGCGTGGCACGGGCGTTGGCGGCGGACCCGCCGGTGCTGCTGATGGACGAGCCGTTCGGCGCGGTCGACCCGATCACCCGCGACCACCTCCAGGACGAGCTGATCCGGCTCCAGCACGAGCTGCACAAGACGATCGTGTTCGTCACCCACGACTTCGACGAGGCGATCAAACTGGGCGACCGGATCGCCGTCCTGCGCGAACGCTCGCACATCGCCCAGTTCGACACCCCGGAGGCGATCCTCACCAACCCGGCCGACGACTTCGTCTCCGGTTTCGTCGGCGCGGGCGCTGCCCTGAAGCGGCTGAACCTGACCCGGGTGCGGGACGTGGAGATGCGGGACTACCCGACGGTGACCGTGGACACCCCGCTCCAGCAGATCTTCGGGCATCTGCGCTCCACCGGCGAGACCGAGATCCTGCTCCTCGACCGGCGCCGGCGCCCCTACAAGTGGCTGCGCCGCGGCGACCTGATGCGGGCCAAGGGCTCGCTGGCCCGCGCGGGCACGCTCGTGCACGACACGGTCACCCGGGACGGCACCCTGCGCGACGCGCTGGAGGCCGTGCTCACGGACAACGCGGGCCGGGTCGCGGTCACCGGCAGACGCGGTGAGTACATCGGCGTGGTCGACATGGAGACGCTGATGAACTCCGTGCACGAACTGCTGGAGGCCGACCGGCTGGAGGCGATGGAGGCGCAGCACGAGCTGGAGGAGGCGCGCGCCCAGCAGACGCACTTCGAGCAGGAAGGCCCCGGAGGAGTGACGAAGGCGTGAGCACCGAGCGGCAGCAGCGCCCCGCCGGCGAGCACGAGGTCAAGGGGCTCCCCTTCCGCGACGACGGCGAAGCCGAGCAGGAGGCCCCGCCCCCGGCGCGGCGCCCGCCCGCGCGCCGGGTGACCTGGCAGCGGCTGACGTTCCTGCCGGCGTTCCTCGTCGCCGTCCTGCTCGCGACCTGGCTGTGGTTCCGGCAGGCGCACCTGGACACGATCTCGAAGAACGCGCTGTCGAACGGCCAGGTCTCCAAGGCGCTGTGGCAGCACGTGGAACTGACGGTGATCTCCACCTTCTTCGTGCTGATCATCGCGATCCCGCTGGGCATCCTGCTCACCCGGCGGTCCTTCCGCAGGGCCACCCCGGTGGCGCTGACCTTCGCCAACATGGGCCAGGCGACCCCCGCGATCGGCCTGCTGGCCCTCCTGGTCATCTGGCTCGGCACGGGCACGAAGCCCGCCCTGATCGGCATCATCGTCTACGCGATCCTGCCCGTCCTCTCCAACACCATCGCCGGTCTGCAGGCCAACGACCCGACACTGCTGGAGGCGGCCCGCGGCATCGGCATGTCCCCGCTCGGCGTGCTCACCCGGGTCGAACTCCCGCTCGCCGTCCCGCTGATCCTCGCGGGCGTCCGCACGGCGCTGGTCCTCAACGTCGGCACGGCGGCCCTGGCGACCTTCGGCGGGGGCGGCGGCCTGGGCGTGCTGATCACCACCGGCATCACCACCCAGCGCATGCCGGTGCTGGTGCTCGGCTCGGTCCTCACCGTCGCCCTCGCCCTGCTGGTGGACTGGCTGGCCTCGCTGGCCGAGGCGCTGCTACGGCCGCACGGCCTGGAGGTGGGCGCATGAGACGCGGTGCGTGCCTGACGCTGGCGGGGCTGCTGCTGGCCTCCGGCTGCGGACTGACCAGCGGCTCCCCCATGGCCGACGACGTGGGGCCGGGCACGATCGGCGCGGGCGGCCCGCTCAAGGGGGCCCACATCACCGTCACCTCCAAGGAGTTCACCGAGCAGCTGATCCTCGGCGCGATCATGGGAATCGCCTTCCAGGCGGCCGGCGCGGACGTGCTGGACCGCACCGGCATCCAGGGGTCGATCGGCGCGCGGGAGGCGGTCAAGGGCGGGACGGCGGACGCGCAGTACGAGTACACGGGCACGGCCTGGATCACGTACCTCGGCCACAGCGAGCCCATCCCCGACCCGCAAAGACAGTGGCAGGCGGTGCGCGACGCGGACCTGCGCAACGGGCTGACCTGGCTGCCGCCCGCACGCCTGAACAACACCTACGCGCTGGCCATGAACCAGGCCAACTTCAAGAAGTACGGCACGACGACCCTCTCGCAGGTGGCCGCGCTCGCCGCGAGGGACCCCGGCGCCGTCACGCTGTGCGTGGAGAGCGAGTTCGCCAACCGCGCCGACGGGCTGCCCGGGCTGGAGAAGGCGTACGGGATGAAAATCCCGGCGGGCAACGTCACGCAGATGGACACCGGGATCATCTACACCCAGGTGGCCAAGGGGAAGTGCACCTACGGGGAGGTGTTCACCACCGACGGGCGCATCAAGTCGATGAACCTGGCGGTGATGGCGGACGACAGGAAGTTCTTCCCGGACTACAACGCCGCCCCGGTGGTCAACAGCAAGGTCCTGAAGAAGTGGCCGGCCATCGCGAGCGTCATCGACCCGGTCACCAGGAAGCTGGACAACTCGGTCGCGCGCACCCTGAACGCCAGGGTGGACGTGGACGGGCAGGACCCGCACCAGGTGGCGCTGGACTGGATGCGGCAGCAGGGCTTCGTCAAGTAGCGGCCCGGCGGCGGCCGTTCAGCAGCTCGGGACCGGACCCTTGCCGCTCTCCAGGGCGTTCAGGGCGTTCACCGCGCCCTTCAGCGTGGTGACCGGGACCAGGCGCAGGCCCCCCGGCAGACCGGCCTTGGCGTCGGTGCACTCGTCCTTCGGGACCAGGAAGACGGTCGCGCGGTCGTGCCGGGCGGCCTGGGTCTTCAGGGCCACCCCGCCGACCGCGCCGACGGTGCCGTCCGCGTCGATCGTGCCCGTGCCGGCGATGTTCCGGCCGCCGGTGAGGTCGCCGCCGTTGCCGTCGCCGTGCAGCTTGTCGATGATCCCCAGGGTGAACAGCAGGCCCGCGCTCGGTCCGCCCACGTCGGCGAGCTTCAGCGTGACCTTGACCTTGCCGGCGCTCAGCCCGAGGTACGTCAGCGCCGCCCGGGTCGCCGCGTCCTGGGACTGCTGCATCTGCGCCTGGTTGTGCTGCTCGATCTCCTTGACGCTGCCGCCACTCGGGTAGACGGCGTCGCGCGGCATCACGGCCCGGTCGGTGCGGAACCAGTTGTCGGCCACGTCGAGGAAGGACACCCGGGCGTCCGGACCGGTCGCCTGGATGGTGACCATCCGCAGTTGCCCGCTGGTCCTGCGCACCGGCGCGCCGGAGACGGTGATCACCTGGGTGCCCTGGTTCGCGCCCAGCACGTTCGCGGTCATCCCGGGCTGGGCCACCGAGAACGGCAGGGGCGCGAACGCCGCCGTGGCGAGCAGGGCCACGACGGGCAGCGCGCAGACGGCTACGGCCTGGGGACGAGTGAGACGTGAGAGCACGGGTTCAATCTAACGTGACCGCCCCGGGTGGCCCGCGCCACGTGTCCCGTACGGCGTACGCACCGGGTCCGCCGCACGCCGTGCACAGGTCCCGGCGCGCGGTACGTCCCTACCGCCACGCGCTCAGCGCAGGGCCTCGGCCACTTCCCGGGCGGCCTCCATCACCCTCGGCCCCACCCGCTCCGGCACGGAGTCCACCAGCATCACCACGCCCACGCTGCCCTCGACCCCGGTGACCCCGACGAGCGGCGCGGCGGCCCCGCTGGCCCCGGCCTCCAGCTCCCCGTGCGTCAGCGTGTACCCGGGATCGGCGGCGGACGGCTGCCGGGCGGCCAGGATGGCCTTGCCCGCCGCCCCCCGGTCCAGCGGGTGCCGGAAACCGGCCCGGTACGCCACGTGGTAGTCGGTCCACGTCGGCTCGACCACGGCGACGGCCAGTGCCTCCGCACCGTCGACCAGGGTCAGATGCGCCGTCGCGCCTATGTCCTCGGCGAGCGAGCGCAACGCGGGCAACGCGGCCTCCCGGACCAGCGGGTGCACCTGGCGGCCGAGCCGCAGCACCCCGAGACCGACCCGGGCTCGTCCGCCCAGGTCGCGCCGTACGAGCGCATGCTGTTCCAGGGTGGCGAGCAACCGGTACACGACGGTACGGTTCACGCCCAGTTTGGTGGACAACTCGGTGACGGTCAGCCCGTGGTCGGTGTCGGCCAGCAGCTTCAGGACACGCAGTCCCCGGTCGAGCGTCTGAGAGGTCTCCGCGGTCACGACGCCCACTCCTTTGGTGGTGAGGCCGGCGGGCCCCTGAGCGGCGGATGCGTGGCCGAGTCCCGTCGGCGACGCGTTCAGAGGCCGCCGATCGGCAGAACGGCTCCGGCGGCTCCGGGCCAAGGTCGCTTCACGGCTGCGCTCCGCGGCGACGCTGCCACGGGGCGTGTGCGTAGCGGGACAGTAGCGAAGCTGGTTCGCTGAGCGGAAGTCTCCGTCCAGAATCCGGGCAAGAGCGGATCCGGCCTGCCGTGATTCGTCCGGATACGGGGTGCGGGGGCGCAGCGTCACCGCATGCGCGTCGCCCACTCCTGCACCTTGTCGATCCGCTGCTTCAGCTGTCCCGCCGTCGCCTCCGCGCTCGGCGGGCCCCCGCAGACCCGCCGCAGCTCGGTGTGGATCACTCCGTGCGGCTTGCCGCTCTGGTGGACGTACGCGCTGACCAGGGTGTTGAGCCGCTTGCGCAGCTCCATCATCTCCTTGTGGGAGACCACGGGCCGCCGCTCGGCGGGCAGTTCGAGCAGATCGGCCTCGGCGTCCGGCTTCTTCTTGCTGTGCGCGATCTGCCGGGCCTGCCGCTTCTGGAGCAGCAGCTGCACCTGGTCGGGTTCGAGCAGCCCCGGGATGCCGAGGTAGTCCTGCTCCTCCTCGCTCCCCGGGTGCGCCTGCATGCCGAACTCGGCACCGTCGTACAGGACCCGGTCGAAGACGGCCTCGGACTCCAGCGCCTCGAAGGAGAACTGCTCCTGCTCGCCGGTGTCCTCGTCCTGCTGCTTGTTCGCCTCCTCCATCTCCTTCTCGGATTCGGCGTACGGGTCCTCCTCGCCCTCCTTCTTCGGCTTGTCGAGGGCGTGGTCCCGCTCCTTCTCCATCTCATTGGCGAAGGTCAGCAGGTCGGGCACGGTCGGCAGGAACACGGACGCGGTCTCGCCCCGCCGCCGGGACCGCACGAAGCGCCCGACGGCCTGGGCGAAGAAGAGAGGAGTCGAGATGGTCGTCGCGTACACGCCCACCGCGAGCCGGGGCACGTCCACGCCCTCGGACACCATCCGGACGGCGACCATCCACCGGTCGTCGCTCGCGCTGAAGTCGTCGATCCGCTTCGACGCCCCGGCGTCGTCGGAGAGCACGAGCGTGGCCTTCGTCCCGGTGATCTCGCGGATCAGCTTGGCGTAGGCGCGGGCGGAGTCCTGGTCGGAGGCGATGACGAGCGCACCGGCGTCCGGGATGGCCTTGCGGACCTCGGTCAGCCGCTGGTCGGCGGCGCGCAGCACGCTGGGCATCCACTCGCCGCGCGGGTCGAGCGCGGTCCGCCAGGCCTGGCTGACCGCGTCCTTGGTCATCGGCTCGCCGAGCCGGGCGGCGATCTCGTCACCGGCCTTCGTACGCCAGCGCATCTGGCCGCTGTAGGACAGGAAGATGACCGGCCGGACGACATGGTCGGCGAGGGCGTTGCCATAGCCGTACGTGTAGTCGGCGGCGGAGCGCCGGATGCCGGCGTTGTCCTCCTCGTACGTGACGAAGGGGATGGGGTTGGTGTCGGACCGGAACGGCGTGCCGGTCAGCGCGAGCCGGCGGGTGGCGGGCTCGAACGCCTCCAGGCACGCCTCGCCCCAGGACTTGGAGTCACCGGCGTGGTGGATCTCGTCGAGGATGACGAGGGTCTTGCGCTGCTCGACGCGGTTGCGGTGCAGCATGGGCCGCACGCCGACGCCGGCGTACGTGACGGCGACCCCGTCGTACTCCCGGCCGAGCGGTCCGGCGCTGTACTCGGGGTCGAGCTTGATGCCTATGCGGGCCGCGGCCTCGGCCCACTGCTTCTTCAGGTGCTCGGTCGGCGCGACCACGGTCACCTGCTGCACGACGTGATGGTGCAGCAGCCACGAGGCGAGCGTCAGCGCGAAGGTCGTCTTGCCGGCACCGGGCGTGGCGACGGCGAGGAAGTCGCGCGGCTGCTCCTGCACGTACTTCTCCATCGCCCCCTGCTGCCAGGCACGCAGCTTGCTGGCGGTACCCCAGGGGGCCCGGCCGGGGAAGGCGGGCGAGAGGTGGTGGGACGACGACGCGGAGGAAGCGGAAGCGGCGGTGGTAGTCACGGTCTCCGTTTTTTGGGGCTCGTTCTGGGGGCTCGGCGCTCGGCTACGTATGACAACCGGGCCACCCTACCGGCGTCGCGGCGCCGTCAACGCCCGGACGAGGCCGGGTCGCCCGTGGGTGGGATCCACATCACAGCCGTGGTGATCACCGGCGTGATCGGCAGCCGGATCGGCCGCGCGCTCACCGGCACGATCGCCGTCAGGCCCGCAGTCGCCGGGTCACCCACGCCCCCACCAGCGCCACCCCCGCCATCGGCAGGAAGACGGCCGCGAAGGCGAGGGGAGGGGGGCCGTCGGCGGTGGTGGCCGCGGTGGCCGCGGCGCTTCCGCCGCCCAGGGCCGCGAAGGCGGCACCGGTGGCGGCGAGGAGGACGACGTTGGCCAGGGCGTCGGAGATCTGGAGCGCGGCGGAGTTGGCGCCGGCCTCCTCCGGGGCGGACAGCTGGAGCAGGAGCACGCTGGTGGAGGAGATCACCAGGCCCATGCCGAGACTGCCGAAGGCCCAGGCGACGGCGACGGTCCAGACGGGCACGGCGTGCACGAGCACGCTGGGCGCGGTGGCGACGGCGGCGGCGACCAGCACCATCCCGGCGGTCATCAGCCGCTCCCGGTACGGCGCCATGCGCGGCCGGGACTGCAGATACGAGCCCAGGGCCCAGGTCACGCCGCCCGCCGCCAGCGAGAACCCGGCGAGCGTCGGCGACAGCCCGCGCCGGGTGACGAGCATCAGCGGCACGAAGGACTCGGCGACGATGAAGGAACCGGCGGACAGACCGCGCAGCAGCACGACGGAGGGCAGGCCGCGGGCGGCCCGGTAGGTGCCGCGCGGGAGGAGCCCGAGGACGGCGGGCACGAGGAGGGCGGCACCGGCCAGCGCGGGGAGTGCGGCGAGGGGCCGCAGGTCCTGGGCGGCGTACTGGAGGAGGCCGGCGCCGAGGGAGATGCCGAGGGCCAGCCGGATCCGCCGCCGGTCGAACGACCCGGCGGCCTGGTCCTTCCGCACCGGGCCGGACGCCCGGCGCCGTATCTGCGGCAGGGCGAGGGCGAGCGGGAGGACGACGAGGACGGGGATGCCGAGGAAGACCCAGCGCCAGCCGAGGTGTTCGGTGACCGCGCCGGAGGCGAGGGGGCCGACGATGGAGGGGACGACCCAGCCCGCCGCGAAGGCCGCCATGATCGCGGGCCGCAGCCGCTCGGGGTAGGCGCGGCCGACGACGACGTACAGCGCCACGATCACCAGTCCGCCGCCGAGCCCCTGCACGGCCCGCCCCAGGATGAACACCCACATGCTCCGGGCGGTGCCGGCGATGACGAGCCCGGTGGCGAAGCCAGCGATGCCGGCGCTCAGCGGCCCGAGGGGACCGCGCCGGTCGGACCACTGGCCCGAGAGCACCATGCCGAACAGGCTGGTCGTGAAGTAGCCGGAGAACGCGAACGCGTACAGCGCCACCCCGTCCAGCTCCCGGGCGGCGACCGGCATCGCGGTCCCGACGGCGGTCGCCTCGAACGCGATCAGCAGCACGACGGAGACGATCCCGACGCTGAGCGCCCGATACGCCCGGCTCAGCACGCCGTCCGGTCCGCTGCGGGGGTCGGTCTCGGCGGCTTCGGACACGACACCGGCGTCGCGGGGCTCCAGGGCGGTCATGCCCGTCAGCGTAAGGCCCACAAGCGACTTTCACCCCTGTCGGGAGACTGGTCCAACCTGCGACCTTGGTCGTACACCCCCCGCTTCATGAACGCGGTATGGCAGTCGCATTGCAACCCCACCGCCTCCCTTGAGCCCGCCCGCCACCCCCCGTAAGTTCATTCCCACGAACACGGCCGTGTGCCCGAGTGGTTGAGGGGCTCGCCTGCAAAGCGAGTTACGTGGGTTCGATTCCCGCCACGGCCTCTTTCCCGGGCGGGGTGCTTCAGAGCACTCCGCCCGCTTCGTCCTGGAAGGCCTCCGTCCAGTAGTGCCAGTCCGAGCCGGGGGTCGTGCCCGTGGGGTCTACGGCCGTGAGGGTGTGGAGCATGGCGGCGGCCAGGTCCTCGTAGGCCAGGGCCGTCAGTTCGTGGTGCAGGTGGCGGTGGATGGCGCGCTCGTGGTGCAGCAGCCAGAGGGTGAAGGCGAGGGTGGAGACGTCCGTGTTCAGGGGCTGGAGTGTGGCGTCCGGCTCGCTGAAGGTCAGGACCGCGCCCGTTCTGCCGTCGACCAGCAGGCCGGTGTCCTCCAGCAGATGGCCGAGGCGGATCAAGTGGTCGGCGTGGGCCGGGAGTTCACCCAGGGGGAAGTCGCCGGGGCGCTCCTGCGTGTAGTACTCGCGCAGCGTCGGCAGAGGGACGTCCGTGTCCGAGGAGAAGAGCACCGCCCGCTCCGGCAGGCCGGTCTCGCACAGGAAGCGGCGGGTCGGCTCGTGCGTGAGCGTCGGGGGGAAGTCGACCTCCTCGTAGCGGGTCACCCGGCCCGGTCCGAACTCCTGGTCCAGGACGCGCGCGGGGACGTCCAGGGTGAGGCCGCGGGCCGTGCCGGCGCCGGCGACGAGGGCGAGCGGGCGGATCAGGGCCGCCGCCTTCCAGTACGGCGGGATCGCGCCGTTCGCGCCCTCCTCGAAGAGGGACAGCAGGCGGCGCGTCGCCTCGGCGGCCGTCTCGGGGCCGTACCGGCCCGCAAGAGAGGCGAAACGGCCGCGCAGGCCCGCCAGTTCCTCGGTGACCGCGGCGAAGCGCAGCAGCGTGGCGAGGGAGGGCGCGAAGGGGCGGGGCTCGGACGGGTCGAAGAGGTAGGCCGTGGTGATCTCGCCCGTGTCGCCGTCGAGCAGGATCGACTCGCGCTCCATGCCGGCCGGGTTCAGCAGTTCGCCGATGACCAGCCGGCCGCGTAGCTCCTCCGCCAGCCGGAAGGGGGCGTCCGCGGCGTCGGCGAGCGTGCGCAGGCCGTGGGTGCGCAGCGGGGAGAAGGTCAGCAGGTCGGTGTCCACGGGCAGCCCGGCGCCGCCGAGCAGGCCGCGCGTCGGCGCGTGCGTGACGTAGCGGTCCAGCTCCGCCTCCGTCAGCGTGATCGCCGTGAACCCGGTGTCGGTCGTGCTCATCGCTCCCCCGCGATCGTCCGTCCCGTCAGTGACCCGACGCACGTCCGTGACTACCCGGCGTACGTCCCGGAGCGCTGCCGCCCCACTGCTCCGCAGACTACGCCGCCCCACTGACAACGCCCCTCGCCGGCAAGGACGTCAGGCGACCCGCGCACGTTGCGCGCCGGCGAGGATCGCCGCGACCGTCTGCTCCGGCGTCCACCGGGACGTGTCCAGCCCCAGGCCGATGCGCTGGGTGCGCCGGCGCAGTTCCTCGTCCAGGTGGCGGGTGGGGATCAGGCCGGCGTACGCCGTCAGGTCCTCGCCCAGCAGGACGTCCTGCACCACCGCCGTGAAACCGGCCACGGCGTACGCGTCGGCGGTGGCCGCCGACAGGCGCCGCCGCAGGTGGAGTTGTGCGGCATGTCGCCCGGGACGTGCGCCCCGCGTGGCAGGCTCCCCCACTGCCTGAAGGGCGTGGGGGCACCCCCAGCGAGCAGCTGTGCCACCGTCGGCCTGCCGGCCGCCGTCACGCCCGTGACGACGACCACCCCGTCGGTCACCCGGGCCCGCCGGTCAACCGGGACCGCCGCTCAGCGGTCCGTCGCCACCGCCGCCTGCGGGCGGATCGGGAGGCGGTTGACGGGGCGGCCGGTGGCCGCGCGGACGGCGGAGGCGATCGCCGCCGGCGCCGTCACGACCGGGACCGCGCTGACCGACTTGGCGCCGAAGGGCGCGACCACGTCCCGCTCCTCGACCAGCTTCACGATCTGGATGTCCGGCACGTCCAGGGCGGTCGGCAGGGCGTATCCGGTCAGGTCCGGGTGCCGGACCAGGCCACGCGGCGTGCGGAGGTTCTCCGTGAGCGCGATGCCCACGCCCTGGGTGACGCCCGCCTCGATCCGGGCCGCCAGTTGCGCCGGGTTCAGGATCCGGCCGACGTCCTGGGCGAGCGCCAGCTCCACCACCCGCACCGAGCCCAGCTCGATGTCGACGTCCACCACCGCGCGGATCGCGCAGAAGGCCAGTCCGACGAAGGCGTCGCCCTGGCCGGCGGCGTTCAGCGGCTCGGTGGGATGCGGGCGGCACTGCGCCGTGGCCCACAGCTCCTTGCCCTCCATCGCCTCCGTGACGGTGGTCGACAGGACGCCGTCGTACGACGTGATCTTGCCGTCGGTGATCTGGAGCAGCTCGGTGGACATGCCGAACTTGTGGGCGAGCGGCTGCAGGAGTTGCGTGCGGACCATCTTCGCCGCCCGCTCCACCGCGCCGCCCGAGACCCACGTGTGCCGGCCCCGGCAGCCCGCGCCGGCCGGCGGCTGGTCGGTGTCGACCGGGGCCACATGGACTTCCTGGACACCGAGGGTCTCCTGGACGATCTGGCGGGCGAGGGTCGTGAAGCCCTGGCCGGTCTCCACCGCCGCGCACAGCACCGTCGCCACGCCGTCGTGGACCTTCACCGTCGCCGTGGACACCTCGTCGGCGCCCTCCGCGCCGAGCATGTGCACCATGCCCAGGCCGTAGCCGACACCCCGGCGCACCGCGTCCGGCTCGCCCGCGCCCTCGGGACCGCCGGGCAGCAGCCACTCCTCCTCGGGCTCGTCCTTGGGCAGCGCCGGGAGCGGGAAGTCCCGTACCGCCTGGAGGAGTTCGGCGACCGGCGCCGGACAGGTCACCGTCTGGCCGATCGGCAGGACGTCCCCCGTCGCGAGGACGTTGCGCAGGCGCAGCTCGGCCGGGTCCACGCCCAGCTTCTTCGCCAGCTTGTCCATCTGGGCCTCGTAGGCGGCGCACACCTGCATCGCGCCCTCGCCGCGCACATGGCCGGAGGGCGGGTTGTTGGTGCGCACGGCCCAGCCCTCGATGAAGGCGTTCGGGACGACGTACGGGCCGCACGCGAAGGACACCGCCGCGGCGAGCGCGTCGGCGGAGGTGTCGGCGTACGCGCCCGCGTCCAGCAGGATCTGCGCCTCGACCTTCACCAGCCTGCCCTCGGCGTCGGCGTGGTGGCGGTAGCGCAGCAGGGTGGGGTGGCGGTGGGTGTGGCCGAGGAAGGACTCCTCGCGCGTGGCCGTGAGTTTCACCGGGCAGCCGGTCCTGAGCGCGAGCAGGCCGAGCGGGAGCTGGAAGCCCTGGTCCTCGCGGTCGGCGGTGGCGCCCGGCACCCCGGTGACGACGATCTTCACCCGATCGGGGGACAGGCCGTAGCAGGCCGCGGCGGTGTTGCGGTCGGCGTGCGGGTCGGTGGAGCCCAGGTACAGCTCCACGCCGCCGTCGGGACGGGGCACGGCGAGGCCGGCCTCGGCGCCGATCGGGGCCGGGTCCTGGCGCCCTATGCGGTACAGGCCCTCGACCACGATCTCGCCGGCGGCCTCCGGGTCGCCGTGGTGCAGCGGGATGTGCCGGATCAAGTTGCCGTCGGGGTGCAGCGGTTCGGCCTCGAAGGCCTGCTCCGGGTCGGTGACCGGATCGAGTACTTCGTACTCGACGATGACGGCGGCGGCGGCCATCCGCGCGGTGTCGGGGTGGTCGGCGGCGACGGCGGCGATGGGCTCCCCGTGGTGGCGTACGACCTCGGAGGCGAACACCGGGCGGTCGGGGGTGCCCCGGCCGTGGCGCGGGGTGCCGGGCACGTCCTCGTGCGTGATGACGGCGCGTACGCCGGGCATCTCACGCGCGTGCGTGGTGTCGATGTTCACGATGCGCGCGTGCGCGTGCGGCGAGCGCAGGACGGCCGCCCACAGCAGCCCCTCGGCCCACAGGTCGGCGGCGTACGGGAAGGTGCCCTCGGTCTTGGCGCGGGCGTCGGCGTGCGTCAGGGACGCGCCGAGGCCGTGCGACGGCTCGTCCTCGGCGTCGGGTTCCGCGGCGGTGGGCGCCATGGCCGCTTCGTTGCTCACACCTGGCCTCCGTCCTGGCCGTAGTGCTGGTCGTGCGTGCCGTGCGGGTCGTACGAACCCTGCGGTCCCGGTGTGCCGTACGGAGGCGTGCCGTACGCGTCCGCCGTGTCGCCGTAGCCGTCGTGGCCGTGCTGTCCGTCCGCTGCGCCGTGGCCGGTCCGCGGTGGGTCGAACGCGCCCGGCGCCTCGAACGCCGACGGGTGGACGCCGCCCGCGCCGGGGCCCGCCTGGTGCGGGATGCGCGCCTCGCCCGCGTCCGTTCCGTCGCCGGCCGGGGCGTGTGCCGCCTCGCGCTCGGCGACGACGTCCTGGACGGCCCGCAGGACGCCCCGGTAGCCGGAGCAGCGGCACAGGTTGCCGCACAGCGCCTGCCGGGTCTCCAGCTCGGTCGGCGCGGGGTTGCCCTCCAGCAGGTCGTGCACGGTCATCGCCATGCCGGGCACGCAGAAACCGCACTGCACGGCGCCGCACCGGGCGAGCGCGCGCTGCACGTCGGAGGGCCGTCCGTCGGCGGCGAGGCCCTCGACGGTGCGCACCTCGCTGCCGGCCGCGGTGACCGCCGGGACCAGGCAGGAGGCGACCAGCCGGCCGTCGACCTGGACGTTGCAGGCCCCGCACTCGCCCTGCGAGCAGCCGTCCTTGGCGCCCGCGAGGCCGAGCCGCTCGCGCAGCACGTACAGCAGCGACTCGCCGATCCAGGCGTCGGTGACGGGACGGTCGGTGCCGTTGACGCGCAGCACGTAGGAGGCGAGGGGGTGGTCGTCGGCGGGCGGGAGCGGCGCGGCGTGCTCCTCGGTGAGTGCCGCCTCGCGCGCGGGCGCATGGTCCTCGCCGGCGGGTTCCTCGGTGCCCTCGGTGCCCGTGTCGGGCGTGTCGTCCGTCGCCGGAACGGCGGTCCCGGGCGCGTCGGCGGCCTGCTCGTCCTCGTGGGCGGCGGTCGCCCGCGCGGCGTCCACGGCATCCACGGCGTCGGCGGCTTCCGTGGCGGGCTCGGCGGGCGCTGTCGCGGTCCGCCGCGCCTCGGTCGGCCTCTCGGGCTCCTCGTGGCCCGCGGGGCCGTCAGCGGGGCGCCCAGAGGCTTCCGCGGGGGCGGGAGCGTCGTGGCCGGCGTGGCCGTCCCGGCCGTTCGGGTCCGGCGCCGCCGCCGACCCGGCCCGCGGCGCCACGGGCCCGGCGGGAGCCGGGAGTTCGGTGGGCAGGGCCGCTTCGGCGGGCTCGGCAGGCGCCGTGACCTCGCCGAAGCCGGCGGGCTCCGCGGCAGGGGCGGCCTCGGTGAAGCCGGTGAACTCGCCGGTGTGACCGGCCTGCGGGTAACCGGCGTCCGCGTAAGCGGCGTCCGCCCGCTCGGCCCGCTCGGGCTCGGTGTGCCCCGCGTCCCGGTGTTCCGCGTGCTCCGCCGGCGCGTGACCGGCCTGCTCGTGCCCGTACCGCTCCCCGGCGTACGCCTGGGCCGGCGAACCGCCCGCCGGGTGCGTGCCGGTGTGGTCCGGCAGCGGGTGGGCGGCCGGCGGCTGCCCGCCTTCGGCGTGGTGGTCCCAGGGACCGCCGGTGTCCTGGGTCGCCCAGGGCGCGGGCGCGCCGCCGGGCAGGGTGGCCGGCGGGGTGCCGCCGCCCCACTGCTCGACCAGGGACGACGTGGTGAACTCGCCCGATTCGTCTGGAAGATCACCTTCGGCGACGGGGATCGACCACTGCCCGGTGACGTCGTGTCCGGGGACGGCCGGGGCGGCGGCGGGGTCTTCGAAGGTCCACTGCTGGGTGGCGGCGGGCTCGTAGGTGAACCGGTCGTCCGCGCCCGGCGTCCGGGGCACGGCGTTCGGGTCGGGCCACTCGGCGCCGCCCGCGGGCGCGGTCCAGGCGCCGGGCGCCGCGGCGTCGCCGGTGCCGGGGGCGACCGCGATCTGCGGCGGCACGTAGCCGTGTCCCGGCGCGGCCAGCGGGCTGTCGCCGGACAGCAGGGCGTCGATGCCGCCCTCGGGGAGCTTGACGAAGGCGGTGGCGCCGTCGTCGTAGTCGCCCTGGGGCAGCGGGTCCCAGCGGCCCCCGCCCTGGGGCGTACCCTCTCCGTGCCGGTCGTCGGCGGTCACGACAGCGCCCTCCCCAGTGCTCGTCGGGCCAGTGCGGCGACGGTGCGCCGCAGGTGCAGTACGGCGGGCGGAAGCGCGGGCACCGAGCCGTCGGACTCCGGTACCGGGTCCGGGATGCAGGCCGCAGCGACGTACTCGCCGAAGGCGCTGAGGGCCTCGGGCACGAGCGCGCGGTCGTTGTCCCAGTCGATGAGCTGCGCGACCCACTGCTCGGCCTCCAGCGGCCGCAGCGGCATCGGCGCTATGGCGCCGACGGCGCACCGCACTCCGCGCCGGGCGGGGTCGAGGACGAGGGCCACGGAGGCCAGCGAGCGGCCCGGTCCGGTGCGCCCGGTCGCCTTCAGGAAGACCTGCGGGGCGTGCAGCAGCGGTACGCGCACGTAGCCGATGAGTTCGCCGCCGCGCAGCATCTCCATGCCGGCCAGCAGGTGCGACACCGGGATCTCCCGGCGGGCTCCGCCCTGGCCCGCGATGATCAGCGTCGCCTCCAGGGCGGCCAGCACCGGCAGCGCGTCCCCGGTGGGGGCGGCCGAGGCGATGTTGCCGCCCAGGGTGCCGGCGTTGCGGATGTGCGGCGGGCCCGCGGCGCGCGCGGCGGCGGCGAGCGCCGGGATCAGGGCCGCGAAGTCGGGGCGGCCCATACGCGCGTGCGTGAGGCCCGCGCCGAGCAGCGCGTGGCCGTCCTGGTACTGCCAGCCGCGGATCTCGCTGATCCGCCCGAGGCCCACCAGGGCGGCGGGCCTGAGCTGGCCGGAGTTGACGGCGGCCATCAGGTCGGTGCCGCCCGCGACGGGCACGGCGGTGGGCATGGCGCCGAGGGCCGCCACCGCCTCGTCCAGCGTCGTGGGCAGCGTGACGGCCTGCGCCGCCTGCGGTGCGTGCGTGGTCAAACCGGCTGCCCCTTCCCGCTGCCCCACCTGGTCCCACCTGTGTGGCCGTACGGTACGTGCTCACAGGGCGGACGTGGCAACTCTGGCACATCTTCGCAAGGGCCGAACGCGGGGGTCCGCTAGCAGGCACTAGGAGGCATTCGCCCATCTCAACACAGGGATGGGACGATTTGGCACGGCTCCCCCAATGCGCACCGATTGACACTCTTCGGTGACTCTTGGCGCGCTTTTCACCGCGTGTTCGGTACGGTCACTTGTTCGGCGGCGCCCCCTCGATCGGGCGGCCGAGGACGCCGGGCCGCTTCTGCCACGGCCGGGGCCCGGCGGGTGGCCGGTAAGCGACCCCGAGGGCGTCAAGTCGCGCGTAGTGGGCGGCCATTCGGCGTTCGAAGCCTCCGAAGTCCCGTTCCCCGGGGGCGGGAAGGCTGCTCCAGGCCACCTCGGCGAAGGCCGCGAGCCGTGGGAAGGTCTGGTAGTCCACGCGCGCGGTGTCCTCCAGCACCTCGGTCCAGACGTTGGCCTGGGTGCCCAGCACATGCCGTGCCTCGGCCTCGGTCAGCCCGTCCGGAACCGGTTCGAACCGGTAGACGTCCTCCAGGGTGCGCACGAAGCCGATCGGCACCGGCTCGTCCTCGCCCGGAGCCTGACGGTGGTCCAGATACACGTACTGCTCGGGGCACATGACGACGTCGTGGCCGGCCCGCGCGGCCGCGATCCCGCCGCCGTAGCCGCGCCAGGAGGACACCGCGGCGCCCTCGGCGAGCCCGCCCTCCAGGATCTCGTCCCAGCCGATCAGCCGCCGCCCGCGCGCGGAGAGCCAGGCGTCGAAGTGCCCGATGAACCACGACTGCAACGCGTCCTCGTCGGTGAGTCCGAGATCCGCGATCCGGTTCTTCGCGGTGACCGACCCGGTCCACTGCTCCTTGCGGCATTCGTCGCCGCCGATGTGCACGAACGGCGAGAAGTGCGCCGCGTCGGCCGGGAACAGCTCCAGGACTTCCTCCAGCACCCCCTCGTAGAAGCGCAGCGTGTTGTCAGTGGGCGCGAGTACGTTGGACGAGATCCCCCAGTTGTCGAGGACGGTGAGGGCGGTGGTGTCGATGACGTCGGTGTTGCCGAGTTCCGGGTACGCGGCGATGGCGGCCTGCGAGTGGCCCGGTACGTCGATTTCCGGGACGACGGCGATATGCCGTTCGGCGGCGTAGGCGACGATCTCCCGAATGTCGTCCTGGGTGTAGTAACCACCGTGCGGCTTCTCCTCCCACAACGGCGAGGCCCGGTGACCGAATTTCGACCGCGTCCGCCAGGAGCCGGTCTCGGTCAGCTTCGGGTAGCGCTTGATCTCGATGCGCCAGCCCTGGTCGTCGGTCAGATGGAAGTGGAAGACGTTGAGTTTGTGCGCGGCCATCAGGTCGAGGTAGCGCAGCACGCCTTCCTTGGGCATGAAGTGCCGTGCGACGTCGAGGAGAAGACCGCGCCAGCGGAATCGCGGGCTGTCCTCGACGGTGACGGCGGGCACGTCCCAGACCCGGTCACGCCGCAGCGGCGCCCGCCGGAAGGCGTCGGCGCCGAGCAGTTGGCGCAGGGTCTGGGCGCCCCAGAAGACTCCGGCGGGGCTGCCGCCCTCGACGCGGAAGGGTTGCGTGTCGGTGACGAGGCGGTAGCCCTCGGGCGGCAGGCCGGGATCGATGCCCAGCACGATCCGGTTCGGGCGCACGGAGTCCTCCGGCAGCGGCAGTCCGGTCGCCGCGCCCACGGCGGCCCGCAGCCAGCGCGCGGTGCCCTCCGCGCCGGGCAGGGTCTGCAGTGCCGTGCCGGCGTCCACGCGCGCGTGGCCGGAGGCGTTCCGGGCGATGCTCGCGGGCGCGGGAATCACATCAACCATCTCAGTCCTTTACCGCTCCGCCCGGTCCGGAGACCGGACGTCGCTGTACGAGTACGAGGGAGAACACCGGCAGGGCCATCGGCAGGGTCGGCTGCGAGGGGTCGCCGATGGTGAAGGGCTTGGCGAACAGGAAGCCGTTCCATGCCGAGATGAAGGAAAACACGCTCGTGGCCACCGGGCCGGGCAGCACAAGCGGGAAAAGGATCCCGGAGGAACGTCCACGGGCGCCGAGCCACCGGGAACATGCTCAACAAGGTGGTCCGGAAGCGGAATCCGTTGACGAAATAGCGGCCGAATTCCCGCTGCCCGAACATCACCGGCGGAGCCGAACTCCATGGAGTGGTCCTCCGAGCTTCGTTGCAACATACGCAATGAACGTTTCGCTCTGCACAACAAGCTTGAAGGCTAAGGACAGCGGGGACATGCCGACAAGAGGTCTCCACCACTTCGTGACACGCGAAAGCCCTCGGGGCGCGCCGAGAACGCGCCCCGAGGGCTCTGGAAACCTCAGGCGGTGGGGACTACTTCTTGTCGCCGCCCTTGCCCTTGTCGTCGCCGCCGCTGCCCATGGACTCGTAGATCTCCTTGCACATGGGACACACGGGGTACTTCTTCGGGTCGCGGCCGGGCACCCACACCTTGCCGCACAGCGCCACGACGGGGGTGCCGTCGAGGGCGCTCGCCATGATCTTGTCCTTCTGGACGTAGTGGGCGAAGCGCTCATGGTCGCCGTCGCCGTGGGACACCTGTGGTGTCGGCTCTACGAGGGTCCCCGTACCAGCCCCGGGCTCGGGCTCAAGAGTGCTCATACCGCCCAGGGTACTGAAGCTCACACCCATCAGTTGAGCGAAGGGTCGTCCGGATACGTGGCCACCATCGCCAGCTCGTTGCGCTGGCGGCGCAGCACCTCGCGCCACAGCCGCTCCGGGGCCGGCGAGGAGACGTCCCCGGGCTCGGACTCGACCACGTACCAGGCGCCCTCGACCAGCTCGTCCTCCAGCTGGCCCGGGCCCCAGCCCGCGTACCCGGCGAAGATTCTGAGCGAACCGAGGGCCGAGGCGAGCAGCTCCGGCGGGGCCTCCAGGTCGACCAGGCCGATCGCGCCGTGCACCCGGCGCCAGCCGAGCGGGGTGCGGTCGCCGGCCGCGCCGCCCGGGATGACCGCGACGCCGAGTGCCGAGTCCAGCGAGACGGGTCCGCCCTGGAAGACCACTCCGGGCTCGCCGGCGAGGTCCGCCCAGCCCTCCAGGATGTCGCCCACGTCCACGGGGGTGGGGCGGTTGAGGACGACACCGAGGGAGCCCTCCTCGTCGTGGTCGAGGAGGAGCACCACCGCGCGGTCGAAGTTCGGGTCCGCCAGGGCGGGTGTTGCCACGAGCAGCCGCCCTGTGAGCGAGGACACCTCGGTCATGCCAGACATGATCCCGCATCTTCGACCGGTGTGGGGAGCCGATGAGGGGCATTCAGGGGGACGCAGGTCAGGGCGCAGGGAAGCGGGCCCGGCGCACGTGTGCCGCGGTGACCCCATGTGCCCGAAAGGGAACGGTTCGTGTTGTGACACAGCTATGACGAGTCTTGGCCGTCCTTGGGCTTACGAGCGGGGGGTGATCGGCGACTACGCTGTCTCTCCCGGCCCGCGCGCAACAGTGATCGGCCGCCCCCTGCCCATCTCATCGGAACGCGAGATTCATGACCGTCAACGGCTCTGACGACGTACTGCTTGTCCACGGCGGCACCCCGCTGGAGGGCGAGATCCGTGTCCGCGGTGCGAAGAACCTCGTACCGAAGGCCATGGTCGCCGCCCTGCTGGGCAGCGGTCCGAGCCGACTGCGCAATGTTCCGGACATCCGTGACGTGCGCGTCGTGCGCGGCCTGCTCCAGCTGCACGGGGTGACGGTCCGTCCGGGCGACGAGCCCGGGGAGCTGGTCCTCGACCCGACGCACGTCGAGAGCGCCAACGTGGCCGACATCGACGCCCACGCCGGCTCCAGCCGTATCCCGATCCTCTTCTGCGGCCCGCTGCTGCACCGTCTCGGCCACGCCTTCATCCCGGGCCTCGGCGGCTGCGACATCGGCGGCCGGCCCATCGACTTCCACTTCGACGTGCTGCGGCAGTTCGGCGCGACCATCGAGAAGCGGGCGGACGGGCAGTACCTGGAGGCGCCGCAGCGGCTGCGCGGCACGAAGATCCGCCTGCCCTACCCCTCCGTGGGCGCGACCGAGCAGGTGCTGCTGACGGCCGTACTGGCCGAGGGTGTCACCGAGTTGTCCAACGCGGCCGTCGAGCCGGAGATCGAGGACCTCATCTGCGTGCTGCAGAAGATGGGCGCGATCATCGCGATGGACACCGACCGCACGATCCGCATCACCGGTGTGGACAAGCTGGGCGGATACACCCACCGCGCCCTGTCGGACCGCCTGGAGGCCGCCTCCTGGGCCTCGGCCGCGCTCGCGACCAACGGCAACATCTACGTCCGCGGCGCCCAGCAGCGCTCGATGATGACGTTCCTGAACACCTACCGGAAGGTGGGCGGCGCCTTCGAGATCGACGACGAGGGCATCCGCTTCTGGCACCCGGGCGGCCAGCTGAAGTCCATCGCGCTGGAGACGGACGTGCACCCCGGCTTCCAGACCGACTGGCAGCAACCGCTGGTGGTGGCGCTCACCCAGGCCACGGGCCTGTCCATCATCCACGAGACGGTCTACGAGTCCCGCCTCGGCTTCACCTCGGCCCTGAACCAGATGGGCGCCCACATCCAGCTCTACCGCGAGTGCCTCGGCGGCTCCGACTGCCGTTTCGGCCAGCGCAACTTCCTGCACTCCGCGGTCGTCTCCGGCCCGACCAAGCTGCAGGGCGCCGACCTGGTCATCCCCGACCTGCGCGGCGGCTTCTCGTATCTGATCGCGGCCCTGGCGGCCGAGGGCACGTCCCGCGTGCACGGCATCGACCTCATCAACCGCGGCTACGAGAACTTCATGGAGAAGCTCGTCGAGCTGGGCGCGAAGGTCGAGCTGCCGGGCAAGGCGCTCGGCTGAGCACCGTCACGACACGACAATGGGGCGGCCCCTTGGCGAAAGGGGCCGCCCCATTGTCGTTGTCCACGCCCGCTGTGGACGCGCCCCGAAGGGGCGCGGGGCTGTGTCAATCTGCGGCTCCGCCGCGTGGGCGCGACCAGCCACAGACGACGACACTGCCCACGGCGCTCACCTCGAACGGCGCTCCGGTGGACGGCGCTCGAAGCGGAGCGCTTACTTGCCCTTGGCCGCTTCCTTGAGCTTGCTGCCCGCGGTGACCTTCACGCTGTAGCCGGCGGGGATGTTGATCGGCTCGCCGGTCTGCGGGTTGCGCGCGGTGCGAGCGGCACGGTGGGTGCGCTCGAAGGTCAGGAAGCCGGGGATGGTGACCTTCTCGTCGCCCTTGGCGACGATCTCGCCGACGGTCTCGGCGAACGCGGCCAGCACGGCGTCGGCGTCCTTGCGGGTCACCTCGGCGCGATCGGCCAGCGCGGCCACCAGCTCACTGCGGTTCATGTTGTTACTCCCGTGTTTTTCTTGCCGTTGGGGTGTGCCATGCGGCGGTGCCGCCCGAGGCACTGCGATGCCGATGCGCTCGCGCCCAGAGTGGCATCCTGCCCCTACCTGCGGCGGGAAAGCCAATCCGGCACCCGTAGGAGTCGTGAGAACACCCTGGGGAGTCACACGAAAAGCGCCCGCTCGGCGTCACCCTAGAGCGCGCCCGGCATCGGTCGGTTCCACGACGCGCCGATGCAGGGGCCGCCGTGGTGATCCTCACAGCCCCTGCACAGTACGACACGCCGTCACCGGGGCGTCGCCCGGGCGCCTTTCGGCTGTCACCCGGGCGGCCCCTGGAGCGTCGGTCAGACCGTCGCGCCCGCGGCCTTCGCCGCGTCGCGCACCGCGCCCGCGACCGCGCCCGCGACCTTGTCGTTGAAGACGCTCGGGATGATGTAGTTCGGGTTCAGCTCGTCCTCGGTCACCACGTCGGCGAGAGCCTTCGCGGCGGCGAGCATCATCTCGGTGTTGACGGTGCGGGACTGGGCGTCCAGCAGGCCGCGGAAGACACCCGGGAAGACCAGCACGTTGTTGATCTGGTTCGGGAAGTCGGAGCGGCCGGTGGCCACGACGGCGGCCGTCTGGCGGGCGACCGCCGGGTCGACCTCGGGGTCCGGGTTCGCGAGCGCGAACACGATGGCGCCGTCGGCCATGGCGGCCACGTCGTCGCCGTCGAGGACG
The DNA here is from genome assembly GCF_055558375.1 of Streptomyces sp. NPDC025793. Lineage (NCBI taxonomy): Bacteria > Bacillati > Actinomycetota > Actinomycetes > Kitasatosporales > Streptomycetaceae > Streptomyces > Streptomyces sp. NPDC025793. The sequence continues at coordinate 130,636 of NZ_JBVHMR010000017.1, forward strand.
TTCGGGGCGGAGACGCCGATGAAGACGTCGGCGCCGCGCACGGCCTCCTTCAGGGTGCCGGTCAGGCCCTCGGGGTTGGTGTTGTCGGCGATCCAGCGCAGCGCCGAGCCGGCCGGGGCGTCCACCAGGTCCGCGCGGCCGGCGTGCACGACGCCGTGGATGTCGGCGACGACGGCGTTCTTGACGCCCGCGGCGAGCAGCAGCTTGAGGATGGCCGTACCGGCCGCGCCGGCGCCGGACATGACGACCCGGATGTTCTCGATGGCCTTGTCCGCGACGCGCAGGGCGTTGGTCAGGGCGGCGAGGACGACGATCGCGGTGCCGTGCTGGTCGTCGTGGAAGACGGGGATGTCGAGGGCCTCGCGCAGGCGGGCCTCGATCTCGAAGCAGCGCGGCGCGGAGATGTCCTCCAGGTTGATGCCGGCGAAGCCGGGGGCGATCGCCTTGACGATCTCCACGATCGCGTCGGTGTCCTGGGTGTCCAGGCAGATCGGCCAGGCGTCGATGCCGGCGAAGCGCTTGAAGAGGGCCGCCTTGCCCTCCATGACGGGCAGCGCGGCCTTCGGGCCGATGTTGCCGAGGCCGAGCACGGCGGAGCCGTCCGTCACGACCGCAACGGAGTTGCGCTTGATGGTGAGGCGGCGGGCGTCCTCGGGGTTCTGGGCGATCGCCATGCAGACGCGGGCCACACCCGGCGTGTAGACCATGGACAGGTCGTCACGGTTGCGGATGGGGTGCTTGGACTGCATCTCGATCTTGCCGCCGAGGTGCATCAGGAACGTACGGTCGGAGACCTTGCCGAGGGTGACGCCCTCGATGCCCTTGAGCTTCTCGACGATCTCCTCCGCGTGGGCCGTGGAGGTGGCCGCGATGGTGACGTCGATACGGAGCTTCTCGTGGCCGGACGCGGTGACGTCGAGGCCGGTCACCGAGCCTCCGGAGGACTCCACAGCGGTGGTGAGCTGCGAGACGGCGGTTCCGCTCGCGGGCACCTCCAGCCGGATGGTCATCGAGTAGGAGACGCTGGGCGCCGTTGCCATGGCCGACTTCCTCTGCTTTCACCGTGTCGCGAGTTGTGCCGTCCGATCGTCGCACCTACCCGTGAGTACGTGATAGCCGCCTCGGATTGCGGACGTTTTGTTCATGAGCGGTGCCTGGTTTCGGAAAACCACTTCCACCATACGAGAGTTGATCGGGCAAAGAAAGAGACCCACGTCACAACTGACGTGGGTCTCTCTCACGGGTACGGCACCGACCCGCCATGCTCGCCTCGCGGCAAGTGGTCGCTCGTAGCGACGAAGGTTGGGCCCGGGGGCTTGGATCGGGCCGGTGCCGTACCCAGGCTAACAAACGGATGCCCAGGGCCATTCCTCCTGCGGGGAGTTCACAGGAAAGTCAGTCCCTCAGCAGATCCGGCACGCCGGCCGCGTCGGGCTCGTCCCGGTCCCCCGAGACCACCGTCAGCTGCTGGGTCGCCCTGGTCAGCGCCACGTACAGCACGCGCAGCCCGGCCGGGGACTCGTCGGCGATCTCCGCCGGCGAGACGACCACCGTCGCGTCGTACTCCAGCCCCTTGGCCTCCAGGCTGCCGAGCGCCACCACCCGGTCGCCGAGCCCGGCCAGCCAGCGCCGGGCCTCCTGGCGCCGGTTCATGGCGACGACGACGCCGACCGTGCCGTCGACCAGGTCCAGCAGCCGCTCGGCCTCCGCGCGCACGGTCCGCTCCAGGGAGTCCGGTACGACGGCGAAGCGCGGCTCGACACCGGTGGACCGCACGGCGGACGGCGCCTTCGAGCCGGGCATGGCGAGGGCGAGGACCTTGGCGGCCAGCTCGGCGATCTCTGCCGGGTTGCGGTAGTTCACGGTGAGCTGGAAGCGGCGCCGGGGCCGGGTGCCGAGGGCCTCGTCGCGGGCCTCGGCCGCCTCGTCCGGGTCGGACCAGGAGGACTGGGCCGGATCCCCGACGACCGTCCAGGTGGCGTGCCGGCCGCGGCGGCCGACCATCCGCCACTGCATCGGCGTCAGGTCCTGCGCCTCGTCCACGATGACGTGCGCGTACTCGGTGCGCTCCTGGGCGAGGCGCTCGGCCCGCTCCCGCTGGCTCTCCTCGCGCACCGGCATCAGCTCCTCCAGCCCGGTGAGCTGGTCCAGCGGGTCCAGCTCGCGCTTCTTGCGGGGGCGGGCCGGGACGCCGAGGATCGCCTGGAGCTCGTCCAGCAGGGCGATGTCGTGCACGGAGTGGCCGTCGCGCTTCAGGGAGCGGGCGACCTTGCGGACCTCCCCGGGGTTGAGGATCCGGCGCGCCCACCGGCCGAGCCGCCTCTCGTCGGCCATGGCGGCGAGGACCTGCTTGGGGGTCAGCTCGGGCCACCAGGCGTCGAGGAAGCCGGTGAAGGAGTCCTCGGAGGTGACGTCCTCGTCGAAGGAGGAGCGCAGCTCGGCGGCCAGCTCCGGGTCGGAGTGCCGGGCGGCCCCGCCGGACTGCGCCCACAGGGCGTCCAGCAGCAGCTTGCGGGCGCGCGGGCGCAGCAGGTTGACGGGCGCGGTGCCGCCGAGGGCGGTCCGGCGGACACGGTCCAGCTCGGCCGCCTCCAGCTCCAGGCGCCGCCCGAAGGCGACGACGCGCAGCCGGGTGGGGGTCGCGGCCGCGGCCCACTGCCCGGTGTCCTCGTCCTCGTCGGGGGCGTCGAGGGCGAGCTGTTCCACGGGTGCGGGGGTGCCCAGCTCCAGGGCGCCCCGGGCGGCCTTCCGCAGCACCTTCAGCATCCGGTACGAACCCTTGGCGCGGGCCACGGACGGGGAGTCGTACAGCGTGGCCTCGGCGCCGTCGACCAGCGAGCCGATCGCGCGGATGGCGACCTGCCCCTCCTCGCCGAGCGAGGGCAGCACGCCCTCGGTGTAGGCGACGAGCAGCGGGGTCGGCGAGACGATGAGGATGCCGCCGGAGTAGCGCCGCCGGTCCTGGTAGAGGAGATAGGCGGCCCGGTGCAGCGCGACGGCGGTCTTGCCCGTCCCCGGCCCGCCCTCGACGTAGGTGACCGAGGCGGCGGGCGCCCGGATCACGAGGTCCTGCTCGGCCTGGATGGAGGAGACGATGTCCCGCATGGTGTGGCCGCGGGCCTGGCCGAGGGCGGCCATCAGGGCGCCGTCGCCGATGACGGCCAGCTCCCGGCCGTCGAGGCGGGCGGTCAGCTCGGGCCGCATGAGGTCGTCCTCGACGCCGAGCACACGGCGCCCCTTGGACCGGATGACCCGGCGCCGTACGACCCGGCCGGGGTCGACCGGGGTGGAGCGGTAGAACGGCGCGGCGGCGGGCGCCCGCCAGTCGATGACCAGCGGCGCGTAGTCCGCGTCCAGGACGCCGATACGCCCGATGTGCAGGGTCTCGGCGATGTCGGCGGTGCTGTCCTCGCGCACGGCGCCCTCGGCCGGCTCCACCGCCGTGTAGGCCCCGTCGGGCCCCTTCTTCCCGTCCTTGCCGAGCAGGAGGTCGATCCGCCCGAAGAGGAAGTCCTCGAACTCGTTGTTGAGCCGGTTCAGGTGGATGCCGGCGCGGAAGACCTGGGCGTCGCGCTCGGCCAGCGCGCCCGGGGTGCCGACCTGGCCGCGCTGGGCCGCGTCGTTCATCAGGAACTCGGCCTCGTGGATCTTCTCCTCAAGACGCCGGTACACCCGGTCCAGGTGTTCCTGTTCGACGCTGATCTCCCGGTCACGGACGGAATCGTGTGCGCCGTGTACCGAGCCGACCGCGGACTGCTGAACCTGAGCGGCCACCGGGCCCCCTTCTGACGTGCCAAGCAGCCGTCAACCGTACGCGAAGGGGGCCCGTCAAAGCTACGGCACGGCCGCGGCGGGCGTCATACGCCCACCTGCACGAGCTTCTTGCCGTCGAAGGTCACGACCTCGAAGTGGTCGATCTCGTTCGGCTTGAAGGCCGTGGCGCCGCCGATGTACAGGGGCTTCTTGGACTCCTCGGTCTTCGCGTCCGCGATGCCGTAGCCCCAGTCCGGGACGGACCACGACGACATGGTCACGCGCTGGCCGTTCTTCGCGACGGCCACCAGGGAGCACTTGAGCGGGCCCTTGACGTTCTTCAGCTCCAGGACCGCCTGGGTGCCCCACTCCTTCTGCTCCGTGCCGATGGTCGCGCTGGTGCCGGACGACGCGTCGGTCGCCGACTGCTTGTCGGCCATGGCGGAGAAGGTCGTCTGCGCGGACGAGGCCGTGACCTGCCCGCCGCCGGAGCCGCCGCTGTTCGCGGCGATGGCGGCCAGCGGCCCGGCGATGATCAGCGCGGCGGCCGCGGCGATCATGTAGAAGGAGCGGCGCCGCTTCTGGGCACGCTTCTCCGCCACCTCGTCGACCAGTCTCTCCACCAGCCGCGGAGTGGGCTTGGCGGACAGCGAGTCGCCGATCGACGGCGTACTGCCGGAGCCCGGCAGATCCGCGAGCGCGGCGAGCATCGGCTCCATCCCGGCCAGCTCGTCGAGCTGCTGGGCACACCACTCGCAGCCCGCGAGATGGGCCTCGAAAGCGGTTGCCTCGGCGTCGTCGAGAATCCCGAGGGCATAGGCGCCGACCGTCTCGTGCTCACTGGGCACCGAAGATCCTGAACCGGGACTCATGGGCCCAGACATACCCGGACCACCAGGGCCAAATCCCTGAACTCCCCCGTAACCGTTGCTCATCACGCCGTCACCCCCCGCTCCTCCAGTGCCAGCTTCATCGACCGCAGGGCGTAGAACACCCGGGAGCGGACCGTGCCACTGGGTATGCCAAGCGTCTCGGCCGCCTCATTGACCGTACGCCCCTTGAAGTACGTCTCGACGAGGACCTCCCGGTGGGCCGGGGTCAGGTCGTCGAGCGCGTCCGACAGCGTCATCAGCCACAGCGCCTTGTCGATCTCGTCCTCCGCGGGGATGACCTCCAGCGGCGACGGATCGACCTCCTGCGGCCGGGCCTGCCGGCTGCGGTGGCCGTCGATGACGATGCGGCGTGCGACCGTCACCAGCCAGGGGCGTACCGAACCGGTCGCCCGATTGAGCTGACCGGCGTTCTTCCAGGCACGGATGAGTGTTTCCTGCACGACGTCCTCGGCGCGCTGCCGGTCACCGGCGACCAGCCGCAGGACATACGCGAGCAGAGGTCCGGCGTGCTCTCGATACAGCGCACGCATCAGCTCCTCATCCGGTTCCGAGGGCTGTGATGAGGACATGCGATGTCGGGCCCTCGATCCACGTTCATTGGCCACGGCCGCATCCTTGCGCACGCCCACCTCCGGTGTCCGGGGGTTCCCCCAGTCGGTCGCTCGCCCACCCGTACGGAAGCGAGGGGTGACGTGTTCAAACGGAAGCCGCAGATTTCTTGGGGGTGGTGCGACGAGCGGGACATGCACGCACATTCCCACCGCATGATCTTTACATTTCCGACACATCGCCGGGGTGGTCGCGGGACGGCCGAGCTGCCCGGCCGGGACCTCCGGGAAACCCGGTGTTACGCAAATCACGCGGGGAAAAGGGGCGTCACCCCGCTCAGGCGCGGGCGAGGGCGGCCCGCCGACGGTGCCGGGCCACCCGCTCCCGGTTCCCGCAGACCTCGCTGGAGCACCAGCGCCGGCGCCGCCCCCGGGACGTGTCGAGGTACACGAGCGAGCAGTTGTCGCCCTCGCACTCCCGGACGGCCGCCCGGGCGACGGGATCGGTGAGCAGCTCGACGGCGTCCCGGGCGACGAGCGCGAGCAGCTCCGCGCAGGAGGGCGGGGCCGCCAGCTCCCGTACGAGGTCCCCGCCGTGCGTGCGTACGGCACGGGGCGCGGGGGTCGCGGCCCGGGCGAGGTCGTTGACCTGCCGCAGCGCGCGCTCGTACGGGACGGTGTCGAAGGGGTGCGGAGCGCGCACCAACAGCCCGATGCACGACCGCAGTTCCCTGAAGCCCTGCACCCAGTCCCCCTCGGCATGCCCCAGCGACGTACCGCCCGGCACCAGTCCGACACCCCCGATCCAGGCGCGCAACGCCCCGACGCCGTCCAGCCGTTCGACCGGATGCGAGGTGGCGAGGAGATCGAGACAGATGCGTCCGGCGTCGAAGCGCAGCTCGTACGGGGGCGTGGCCGTACCCAGTGCCATGTGCCTGTCACCGCCTAGGCAGGAACCGTGGGGACTCTCCGTGAGGGCTCCTCTTCACAGTGCCCGCCCGGACGCCGGGCCGGAACCCCTCGTACCGGCTGGACGCGCACGTATGCGCGAACGCGCCCGCGGGGACGCGCACCCCCGGCTCTCCTCCGTGGCCTCTTCGCGATTCACCGGGGCGGCGAGTCAACCACCGTTCCCCCACAGCTCTCTTTCACGGCGAACACATCCGTGCGTCACCGATGAAACGAGGTCCCCGTGAAGCAATCCGGCAGAAGCCGCGGACGGGCGGCCATAGCCCTCCCCCTCGCGGCGCTGGCCCTGTCCCTCTCCTTCGCCGGGGCCCCCTCCGCCGTCGCGTCGCCGCGACCGGCGCTCACCGCGCCGGCGATCGAGAAGCGGCAGGAGACGCTCGACAAGATCGCCGGACGGATCACCGAGGGGCTGTCCGAGTCGGACCGCGCCAGGATCCCCGGTTTCACCGACATCGAGGTCGACCCCCTCCACGACGGCCTGCGCCTGCACTGGAAGGGCAGCCCGCCCGAGCGGGTCCGGCACATCCTCGCCCACCTGCCCGCGGGCGTACGCGCCTCCGTCCTCCCGGCCCGCTACTCCAAGGCCGACCTGCACGCGGCCCGCGACAGGCTCCTGCACGGCGGACGCCCCGCCGATCTGCGCCTCCCCGGCATCGCGGCGCCCCTTCGCATCACGAGCGTCGGCCCCGCGGTCGACGGAAGCGGACTGGAGATCGGCTACGACGAGGACCGGGGCGCGGGCAGGAGCGACCGGCTGGACCCGCTGACGTCGGCTGCCCGCCAGGACCGGTCGAGCGAGGTCGCGGCGGTCACCGGCCGCCTGACCGGCGTCCGCACCACCGTGGCCTACCAGCCGTTGAGCGTGGACCTCTCCTCGCGCCAGGAGGACGACAGCCCGTGGCAGGGAGGCGCGGCCGTACGCAATCCGGGCGGGGGCATCTGCTCCAGCTCGTTCGCCGTCAGGACGTCCGGCGGGCAGTACGAGCTGAGCACGGCCTACCACTGCGACGGTCGCGGCGGTGTGTGGCACACCTACCGGGGCGGCAAGCTCATCGGCACCACCGACGCCGCCCAGCGACTCGCCTCGGACGACGCCCTGGGCATCACGTTGCCCTCCGGCCGGTCGGCCGGGCGCCTGTACGACGGCCCGGCGAGCGAGACCGACGGGTACTCCAAGCCGGTCAGCGGCTGGGGCCACAACAACGTGGGCGACTACGTCTGCACCGACGGCGCCAACTCCGGTGTGCACTGCGGCGTGCAGATCGCCGAGACGGACATCGGGGTCACGGGAGCGAACGGGGTGTACCGGCCGGCCACGGACCTCGCCTACGCCACGTCCCGTACGCAGGACGGCATCGCGGCGGTGAACGGCGACAGCGGAGGCCCTGTCTTCGCCGGGGTGAACAACTACACCGCCGACGAGGCACGCGGCATGATCACGGCCCTCGACCGCACGGTGACGTGCCCGTCCTCGGAGTACGTCCTCGACAGCGGCGTACGCACTCCGTGGTGCGTCCAGGGCGTGTACTTCGTGCCGATCTTCCAGACGTTGCATGACATGAAGTGGACGTTGGTGACCGGCTAACAAGGGCAGGGCAGGTCCGGCATCGAGCGGTTCGGCGAGCAGGTGACCAACGCCAGCGACAGGTAGGCGGGGCGCTCCAGGTAGGCCCCGAAGGACACATCCCGGCCGGTGCGCAGCCGCTCGGTGGCCGAGTCGGCCAGTGTGACAAGCCTGCCGGCGGCGCGTTCCCAGTCCGAGGTGAATCGGTCCGCGTACTCGGCGAGCCTCTCCACGAGCCAGGTCGCGGCTTCCTCGGATTCGTCCCAGGTCCCACGGATCAATGAGCGAGGTTTGACGAGCCAGTACGCCGTTTCGAGGGGTGGGAGATCCACGATGGGGAACTCACTCGCGACGTCCCGGTGGCGCCGGAACAGCCGCTCCGCCGCCGGGTCGCCGGGAGGCGGCGGGGGCTCGGGGTGCGGGGGACGCCGTAGGGCCTCGTTGTCGAAGCGTTCCTTGGGGCCGGTCCAGAGATAGCCGTGATGGTGCACGGTCGTTCCCGTTTCGAGTAGTGCGGGCTGGGCCCGGGGCGTCCGGGCCCAGCCTGGTACAGAGGCTCAGGCGTGCAGCCCGAACCGCGCCGGGTCGATCCCGGCCGCCGCCAGTTCCGCCGAGGTGAACCGCAGCGGCTCCAGCTCGGGGCGTTTGCTGTCTCCCAGCGCCCAGGCGTCGTCTGCGACCCGGGCGAGCACGACGCACCCCTCGGTGCAGGGGCCACCGCAGGCCTGGGCGAATTCCACGGTGTCGATGTCGAGTGCGTAGAGGTCGATTCCGTTCTGCATCAGCGTTCCTCCTGATGGTGAACACGGCCGGGAAGCGGGCGCTCTGGCCTCTTGCCGGTCTTCAGGCTGGAACCCGGGCGGCCATCCGGTCCACGAGCTTCTACGGACTTGCGTGACGGTCAGGCGAGGGCATCGATGGCTGCCGTGATGAGAGACCTGGCTCGGGCGCCGTACAGCGCGATGGCGGACAGCTCCGCGAACGCCCTGGCGTATTCGGCTGTCTCACCTGGTTGAGTGACCGTCAGATGTGCGGAGACGAGTTCCACGTTGACCTGCGCATCGTCGTACATGGTGAAGGACTCGACGGGCCACCCGCCGCCGCGGGCCGTGCCGAGGGGTATGACGCCCAGGCTGACCGAGGGCAGCGATGCGACGGAGATGAGATGGCCGAGCGCTCCGGCCGTGGTGTCCTTGTCGCCGATGACCGTGCGCAGTACCCACTCCTCGACGAGTACCGCGAACCTGTGGTTCCCGGAGTGCAGGATGCGCTGCCGATCCATGCGGACGGCCACGGCCTCGTCGATGTCGTCGGGGACGTCACGCAGGTGGGCCACGGTGTTCAGTACGGCTCGCGTGTACGCGGCCGACTGGAGCAGGCCGGGGATCACCCAGGACTGGTAGACACGGAAGCGGCGGGTGCGCTCGAAGAGAGGCGCCACTGACTGCTGGACCCGCTTCAGGCCCGCCCGTTCCATACGCCGCCACTGGATGTACGCACCCTCTATGCCGCGTGCTGTGGCGATGAGATCGGCGGTCTGCTCCTGGGCCGCACACTGAGCCGTGTACAACCGGATGTCGGCGTCGGACGGTGGAGTGTGCCCGTTCTCAAGGCGCGAGCACTTGGACTCGTGCCAACCGGCGCGCCGTGCCAGTTCCCGGGCCGTGAGGCCGGCGTCCTTGCGGATCTCCCGCAGACGCCGGCCCAGGGCCTGTCGTGCTTGCTTGACGCTGGACGAGGTCACGCTGGGGATGGTGGATCAGGTCAGCCGGTAGTCAGCGTGCGGTACTGCCAGGGGCCAGACGGAGTCGAAAGCGTTCGCGCAGAGTTTCACGACCGCCGGATCGTCGGTGAACTCCTCGTCTTCCGGGGCGAGTTCGCCGTCTCCATCAAAATGAAGGAAGATCACTGAGCTGTCATCGAAGAGCCAGAAGTCGTTGCCCGGCAGAGCCAGCCCGGAAGCACGGCGGCGGGGCAGCCAGCGCACCTGCTCGCCCGCTGTCAGGGTGGGGCCGGTCAGATGGTGCTCGAACCTGATGTAGTCCGACACCGGCTCCGACACGATGCGCGCCCTGCGCATCTCGACGCCCTGGCCCACCAGGTCGGCGATCAGCCGCAGCCAGGGACGGCGTTCCGGGTCACTGTCGGCCAGGTCGTTCCTGGCACCCTGCTGCCAGGCTGCAAAGCGGGGATCGGAACGCATGTATCCGTCGCGCATCTCCAGGTGAACGGCGGAACGGGTGCAGCCCCGTAGCCGTTCCTCAAGCGTCGGCAACGCCATCGCCGTTCACCTCCAGAAAGAACTGCACCATGCGTCGGGGGATCTCTACGACGTCTTCGTGACCGGGAAGATCCAACTGCGAGCGCCTGTCCTCATCGGTCACCTTCCAGCCCTGGACCAAGTAGGTGTCCTTCTCGTCGTCCAGGTACACGGTCGGCGACTTGCCCTCCGGGCTCTCGGGGTCCTTTCCCAGCTTGCGTAACACCATGCCTGGCCTCCTTCGACCGTGGGCGATCACTGGACCAGAGCTTGCAGGGTGCAGGGCTTCCACCACCACGAACTTGCGCGAACTTCTACACGGTTGCGCTCTCCGCCGCGTAGCGGACGAATGCCGTCCAAGCGGCGGGGGTGACGGTGAGGTGGGGGGTGGTGGGGGTCTTGGAGTCGCGGATGCGGAGGGGGGTGGGAGCGGAGGCGGGGGTGGATATTTCGAGGCAGTTGGAGGCGTCGCCGCTGTAGGTGGACTTCTGCCAGACGAGTTCGGACATGGCGGGTTCCTCAGAGTTCCTGGGCGATGCGGTGGATGAGGTCTCGGGATGCTTCGGGGCTGAGAGCGCTTGACTCCATACGGTTGACCACCGCGCGGTACTTGTTCAACTGCGCTTCCCCGTCTAGGAATTCACAGCCGTGATGCGCGTCCAGCTGCACCGTGTCGAGTTGGGGCACCGCTCCCGCCACGTAGTCGATTCCCTGGCCGGTGCCGTGGAAGTGCGCCTCGCCGAAGGGGATCACGCGGAGCGTGACGTGCGGGAGTTCGCTCATGGTCGAGAGGTGCTTGAGCTGAGCCCGGGCTGTGTCCCGGCCGCCGAACCCCATCCTGAGCGCCGCCTCGTGAACGGTCGCCGTGTAGGGGGTGGGCACAGCCCTGTAGAGGATGGCCTGCCGCTTCATGCGGTGGGCGAGGCGGTGCTCGATCTCGTACTGGTGGAGCGGTGGGAAGACCGTACGGAAGAGTGCGCGAGCGTGGTCCGTGGTCTGCAGCAGGGCAGGGATGTGGATGACCAGAGCCACCCTCAGCTCGTGGGCGTAGTGCTCCAGTTCCGCCAGGTCGATCAGCCCGACGGGCAGGTGATCCCGGTACTCGTCCCACCAGCCACGCTTGCGCCCGCCGGTCATCGCGGCGAGGGCTTCGACCAGCTCCGCGTCTGCGCAGCTGTACGTGCGGGCGAAGGTGCGCACACGGTCGGCGCTCACGGCGTAACGGCCCGACTCGATATTGCTGACCTGCGCCTGCTTGAGGCCGAGCAGCCCTGCAGCGGCGGTGGACGTGAGCCCGGATTGCTCCCTGAGCTTGCGCAGCTCGGCACCGAGGCGCTGCTGGCGCAGGGTCGGGATGGTGCTGGGCGGCACTGAACCCTCTCTCGTCATGGCGTCACCCACAGGAAGGAATTATCAACCCTTCCTCTCGATCGATGTTAATTATGACATCGCGACGCCCTATGGTGAGTCCCACCTCGTCCAACTCCCCTTACCCACAAGCCGGAAGCGCACCTCCCAAGGGCAAAGCCACCGCCGGGCGGAGTCGTTGGGCGAGCCCGAAGTCCCTTCTCTCGTCGGAGGTTTTCATGGGCACCGTATCCCTGCCCGACACCTGGACGTACGCCCTTCGTCTGCCCCATGATCCGCGCGCGGCACGTGTCGCACGTATGACCGTACGAGCCGTTCTCAGCGGGCATGGGAGAGGCGAAGTGCTCGACCCGGTCGAACTGTTGGCGTCCGAGCTGGTCACCAACGCCTACCGGCACACCAACGGACCCGCCTCCCTGCGGCTCACCGCGCTCTTGGGCGGGCGGATCCGGGTGGCGGTCTGGGACAGTCATCCCCGCATCCCCGCGCCCTTCGGGGAGCCGCCGTGGGACCGGGTGCCGCTCACCCCGGCGGATGCCGAGCAGGGGCGAGGGCTCCGGCTCGTGCAGGAGTACGCCGACTCCTGGGGCGGCCTCCTGGTCGGCGACGGACCTAGGGAACGCGGCGCGGGCAAGCTGCTGTGGTTCGAGGTGGGACACCCAGCCGTTGTCCGTGGCGCCCAGTACGGTGGGATGCGGAAAGCCGAGCGCGTGGGCACCGAGGAGCCCGCCACGTGAGCACACAACCGGACCACGGTCATGAGCTGATTCCCCGCCCCGAGCGCACTCCTGCGGCTGTTCGCATCGCGCTGGCACGGATCGCGCCCCACCGGCTGGGCGAGATGGAGCAGCACAAGGAGCAGGCTCTGGGAGCCGCTCTCCAGGACGGCAAGATCGGGCATCTCCAGTACTGGCTCACTTACTGGCAGGCACAGGTGGAGATCGAACGCCGGCCCGACCTGCGCTCCCGCTACCAGGCCGCCCTTGTCTCCGTACACAACACGGACAGCAAGGACGCCCCCGAGTTCCGCGCAGCCATGGCGGAACTCCGCGCCGTCGAGACGAACCAGGCAACGTACTTGTGAGCGACGCCGCTTCGCCTCACGCGTCCGCGTACTTCGCGTCCGCCGCCGGGTCCAGCGCGAGGCGGTAGCCGCGCTTGACCACCGTCTGGATCAGTTTCGGGGTGCCGAGGGCTGTGCGGAGGCGGGCCATCGCCGTCTCCACGGCGTGTTCGTCGCGGCCCGCGCCGGGGAGGGTGCGCAGGAGGTCCGAGCGGGAGACCACCCAGCCCGGGCGGCGGGCGAGGGCGCGGAGCAGGGACATGCCGGCCGGCGGGACGGGTTTCAGGTCTCCGTCGACCAGGACCGCGTGGCCCCGGATCTCCACCCGGTGACCGGCGACCGGCAACGAACGGGCCCGCGCCGGGAGTTCCTGGCACAGCAGTTGCACCAGCGGGCCCAGGCGGAAGCGCTCCGGCTGGACCGTGTCCACGCCGTGCGCCTGGAGGGGGAGGGCCGTCACCGGGCCCACGCAGGCCGTGAGGACGTCGTGGGAGAGGGCGGAGAGCAGCTCCGGGAGAAGGCCCCTGTCCTCGGCGCGCGACAGCAGCGACGCCGCCGCCGGGGCGCTCGTGAAGGTCAGCGCGTCCAGCGAGCGCGCGATCGTCGCGTCCAGCAGACGGTCCAGCGGGGCCGTGTCCTCCGGGGGCATCCAGCGGTACACCGGGACCGGGAGCACGTCCGCTCCCCCGGCCCGGAGCGATTCGACGAAGCCGGGGAGCGGTTCGCCGTGGAGTTGTACGGCGATACGGCGGCCGTCCACGCCCTCCTCCAGGAGGCGGTCCAGGACCTCCGCCATGGATTCCGAGGACGGGGACCACTCCTCCGTCAGGCCGGCCGCGCGGATCGCGCCCTTGACCTTCGGGCCGCGGGCCAGCAGTTCCGCCTCCCGGAGACGGGCGAGGAGAGGGTCGCCCAGGCCCCAGCCCTCGGCCGCCTCGACCCAGCCCCGGAAGCCGATGGCGGTCGTGGCCACGACGGTGTCCGGGGCCTGGTCGATGATCTCCTTCGTCGCGGCGAGGAGTTCCCCGTCGTCGGCGAGCGGCACGATCCGCAGGGCGGGCGCGTGCAGGACCGCGGCGCCGCGCCGCTGGAGCAGCGCGCTCAGCTCCTCGGCCCGGCGCGCGGCGGTGACGCCCACGGTGAATCCCGCGAGCGGGCCGTGCTCGGGATGCTGCTGCTCTTCGTCGTACATGGCTCTCCTCGCCGGGCCGGCACGCCCCTGCCGGTACGCCCTACGAGCCTGTCAACGGCGCGTGACAGGCCCGGTTCGGCCTCATTGCACTGGTGTTACGTCACACTTCCGCGTAGCTGGGCTGCGGCTTTGTCTCCACAGTCTCCTCCGTCACCGCCTGCCCCGCCGGGCGGCGAAGGTATACGGCCCAGGTCAGCGCGAAGCACACACCGTAGAAGGCGAGGAAGGCGACGAACGCGCCCGTACCGGAGCCGTAGGAGAGGAACGACTGCCGGAAGGCCATGTTGATGCCGACGCCGCCGAGCGCGCCCACCGCGCCGATCAGGCCCATGGAGGCGCCGGACAGACGGCGGCCGTACGCCACCGCCTCCTCGCCCGTCAGCCCCTTGGCCAGCGCCTTCGCCTGGAAGATGCCCGGGATCATCTTGTACGTCGAGCCGTTGCCGAGGCCGCTCAGCACGAACAGGACGACGAAGACCGAGACGAACAGGGGGAGGGACTTCTGCATGCTCGCCACCACCAGGACGGCGGTCGCGACCGCCATGCCCACGTAGGTCCAGAGCGTGATGCGGGCGCCGCCGTAGCGGTCGGCGAGCCGGCCGCCCACCGGGCGGATCAGGGAGCCGAGCAGCGGGCCGATGAAGGTGAGGTACGCCGCCTGGAGCGGGGTGCGGCCGAACTGGTTCGTCAGCACCTGGCCGAAGGCGAAGCTGTAGCCGATGAACGAGCCGAACGTGCCGACGTAGAGGAAGGACATGATCCAGGTGTGGGCGTCCCGGGCCGCGTCCTTGGCCGCGCCGGTGTCGTTCTTCACCGTCGCCAGGTTGTCCATGAAGACCGCCGCCAGGACGGCCGCCACGACGATCAGCGGGATGTAGATGCCCAGCAGCAGCCGCGGGCCGCCGTTCGCGCCGGTGATCGCCAGGGCGACGAGCTGGATGACCGGCACGCCGATGTTGCCGCCGCCCGCGTTCAGGCCCAGGGCCCAGCCCTTCTTCCGCAGCGGGAAGAAGGCGTTGATGTTGGTCATGGAGGACGCGAAGTTGCCGCCGCCGATGCCCGCCAGCAGGCCGACCAGCAGGAACGTCGTGAAGGACGTGCCCGGCTCCATCACCGTGTACGCCGCCACCGTCGGCACCAGCAGCAGGCCCGCCGAGATGATCGTCCAGTTGCGGCCGCCGAAGACGGCGACGGCGAAGGTGTACGGGACCCGGACGACGGCACCGACCAGCGTGACCATCGAGGTCAGCAGGAACTTGTCGGCCGGAGTCAGGCCGTACTTCGGCCCCATGAACAGAACCAGCACGGACCACAGGGTCCAGACCGAGAAGCCGATGTGTTCCGAGAGCACCGAGAACCACAGGTTCCGGCGAGCGATCCGGTCCCCGGTCGCCCTCCAGAATCCCTCGTCCTCCGGATCCCACTGCTCGATCCAACGGCCACTGCGACGGGGTACGGCTGGGGCTGTCATCGCTCCTCCACGGGCTCCGGCTGCACGACACTGAGCCCGAAGGTAGGGAGCGGGAGTTTCCGGGCTGTGGCTGTGGGTGACCGGAAGGGAACGTTGCTCTCACTCGCCGGGGGACGGCCGCGTGAGGGCCCTGCGACGCCCTACGACGCGATCCGGTACCTGTGCTCCGGGCGGCCCGTCGCGCCGTAGCGGAGGACGAGGCGGACCATGCCCTCCTTGACGAGGTAGGAGAGGTAGCGCTGGGCCGTGGCCCGGGAGACGCCGGTCAGTTCGGCGGCCTCGGCGGCCGACAGATCGCGGTGGGCGGTGCGCAGCGTCTGCTGGACGAGGGCGAGCGTCGGCGCCGAGTGGCCCTTGGCCGGGACCCGGGGAACGGCGGGCGGCCGGACCGCGCTGAACAGGGCGTCCACATCGGCCTGTTCGGTCTCCGTGGTCTCCCCGAGCGTGTCGACGCGGAGCTGGAGCTCGCGGTACGAGGTGAGCCGCTCGGCCAGGTCGGCGGCGCCGAACGGCTTGACCAGGTAGCCGACGGCACCGAGTTTCATGGCCGTGCGGACGGAGGCGATGTCGCGGTCCGCGGTGATCACGAAGGCGTCGGGGCGGGCGCCCCCCGCGTCCCCGGTGAGGCGGCGCAGCACGTCCAGCCCGCTGCCGTCGGGCAGGAAGATGTCCAGCAGCAGGAGGTCGGGCCGCAGCTCCTGGGCCGCCGCCAGCGCCTCGGCGACCGTGGCCGCCTCGCCCACCACCTCGAAGCCCCGCACCCGGGACACGTAGTCGCAGTGGATGTGGCTGACCCGGAAGTCGTCGTCCACGACCAGGGTGCGGATCATCGGCGGTCACCTCCCACGGGCAGCGCCTCGGCGAATCTGTCCTTCGGCCGCACGGCGGGGTCCGGCAGTCGTACGGTGAAGACCGCGCCCGGGCCCTCGCTGACGGTGATCGTGCCGCCGTGCCGCGACACCAGGCGATGGACCAGGGCGAGGCCCAGGCCGCGCCGGGCGGTGCCCCGGTCGGGGCGGGTCGACCAGCCGTCCTCGAAGATCGAATCGCGGGCGCCGGGCGGGATGCCGGGGCCGGTGTCCGCCACCCGTACCGTCGTGCCCCGCCCGCCCTCGGTGAGGGTGAGGCGGACCGTGCGGCCGTCCGCCGGGGGCGGTCCGTCGCCCGCCGCGTCGATCGCGTTGTCCAGCAGGTTGCCGACGATCGTCAGCAGCAGGCGCAGCTGCGGCGGGTCCGCGCCGAGCGCCGAGTCGTCGGCGAGCTCGACCCACACGCCGCGTTCGGCGGCCACCGTGGTCTTGGCCACGACCAGGCCGACCATCAGCGGGTTGCCGATCCGCCCCCGCACGAACTCGGTGAGCGCCTGCCCGGCGCCGGCCGACTCGACGGCCAGGTCGTACGCGTCGTCGTACGCCCCGATGTCCAGCAGCCCGGCGAGCGTGTGCATCCGGTTGGTGAACTCGTGCTGCTGGGCGCGCAGGGCGTCCGTCAGACCGCGTACGGAGTCCAACTCCCTGAGGAGTCCCACCAGTTCGGTGCGGTCCCGGACTGTCACCACCGCGCCCAGTGCGCGGCCGTGCAGGGTCACCGGCATCCGGTTGACGACCAGACAGTGCTCGTCGGTCAGGACGCTGATGTCGGTGCCGGTCAGGGTGCCGTCCAGGGCGCTGCGCAGCCGTCCGTCGGGCAGCACCTCGTCCAGGGTGCTGCCGAGCGCGGTGCCGAGACCGAGCAGCCGGCGGGCCTCGTCGTTGACCACGCTGATCCTGCCGTCCGGGGCGAAGGCGAGCACGCCCTCACGGATGCCGTGCAGCATCGCCTCGCGGTCCTGCAGCAGCCCGGCGATCTCCTCCAGCTCCAGCCCGAACGTGGTCCGCTTCAGCCGCCTGGCCAGCAGAAACGCGGCCGCGGCCCCGAGCGCGGTGGCGATCGCGGCGTACACGGCGAAGGTGGGCAGCTCGTGCCACAGCTCGCCGATGACGTCATTCTCCGGGATTCCCACCGACACCTCGCCGACCAGCTCGCCCGTCGGCCCGTACAGCGGGACCCTGCCGTTGGCGGACCGCCCGGTCGCGCCCTGGTCGGTGCCGACGTGCGGCCGGCCGTCCCGCGCCACGAGCGGCTCGGCCACCGGGGAGCCGACCAGCTGCGCCATGGGGTGCGAGTGGCGGATGCCGTGCAGGTCGATGACCACGACGTACGACGCCCCCGACGACTGCCGGATGCGTTCGGCGACGGCCTGGACGACGGCGCCGCCGCCGTCCTGCATGGCCCGCCGGATCTGCGGGTCGGCGGCCGTCGTCTTGGCGATGGCCACGGCCCGCTCCTCGTAGGTGCGGTCGAGGGCGGAGCGCTGCGCGAAGGCGAACAGGACGAAGCCGATGACGCCCGTGAGCGCCAGGATGGCGAGCTGGCTGACGAGGATCCGCGCGGACAGTCTCCCCCTCCCGCCGCGCCCGATCCGTATGCGGATGGGTGTCACAGGTGCCTCATCGCCCCTGTTCCGGTTGGTGCCGGGTCGGCCCTGCGCCGGACCCGTGGTGGCGTGATTGTGCCTGATGGCCGGAATTCTGCCCAGCCCCGTTTCACTGAGCAGAACGAGCAGAACTCCTGGTTACGCGGCTATCGCGGGATACCTGTGAAACAGCGACGTAACACCGGGTGGCCTCTAGCGTCTGCCTTCACCTCGACCCCCGAGGGGAAAGGAGACCGCTCCCCATGGCTTCCAGCAGTGCCGGTGCGGCGGTGCGCGAGGACGCGCACATCGAGATATCCGGGCTCACCAAGCGATTCCTGACGCCTGCCGGTGAGGTGTTCACGGCGCTGCAGGGCGTGTCGTTCACCGTGGAGCCCGGCCAGTTCTGCGCGGTGGTCGGCCCCACCGGCTGCGGCAAGTCGACCACCCTGGGCATGGTGTCCGGCCTCGACCGGCCCAGCGAGGGCTCGGTCAAGGTCGGCGGCCGCGAGGTGGACGGCATCACCGACGGCGTCAGCTTCATGTTCCAGGCGGACGCGCTGCTGCCCTGGAAGACCGTCCTCGGCAACGTGCTGATGGGCCCGGTCTTCCGGGGCGTACCCAAGCAGCAGGCGCAGACCTCCGCCCGGGACTGGCTGCGCCGGGTCGGGCTGTCCGGGTTCGAGGACCGTTACCCCCACCAGCTCTCCGGCGGTATGCGCAAGCGCGTGGCCATGGCCGCGGCGCTGATCAACGAACCCAAGATCCTGATCATGGACGAGCCGTTCGGCGCCCTGGACGTGCAGACCAAGGCGATCATGTCGACCGAGCTGCTGGGCCTGTGGGAGCAGATCCGGCCGTCCGTCATCTTCATCACCCACGACCTCGACGAGGCCGTGGCGCTCGCCGACCGGGTCGTCGTGATGACCTCCAGCCCCGGTTCGGTCAAGGCGGTCTTCGACATCGACCTGCCGCGCCCGCGAGGCTCCGTCCAGGAGATCCGCTTCCAGCCCCGCTTCATCGAACTCCAGCAACAGATCTGGGAAACGCTGCGCGAAGAGGTCGAGCGCGCCTACGCACGCACCGCAGGAGGCAAGGCATGAGCACGACGTCCACCGCTTCCGCCGCGCAGGTCGCGGGCGGCAAGCAGTCCTCCGCGGCGGCAGCCGCCAAGCAGGCCGCCCGGCGGCGGGTCGCGTCGGTCTGGGCGGGCCGCATCGGCATCGCGGTCTTCGTCATCGGCGGCTGGCAGGCCTTCACCACCTGGGGCATCGTCGACCCGTTCTTCTTCGGACAGCCCTCCGGCATCTGGAAGCGACTGGTCGACCTCTTCCAGCACGGCACCGAGTTCGGCTCCTTCTACGCGAACATCTGGACCACCATCCAGGAAGCGCTCATCGGGTTCGCCGTCGGATCCGTCGCCGGAGTCGTCGTCGGCGTGGCCCTCGGCCAGAGCCGCTATCTGTCCGATGTCCTCGGGCCCTACATCAAGATGGTCAACGCCATCCCGCGCATCGTCCTCGGCTCCATCTTCATCGTCGCCTTCGGCATCGGCGTCACCCCGAAGATCCTGCTCGCCGCCGTGCTGGTGTTCTTCATCGTCTTCTTCAACGCCTTCCAGGGCGTCCGCGAGGTCGACCGCAACATCCTGGCCAACGCCCGGGTCCTCGGCGCCTCCCAGATGCAGATCATCCGGCACGTCATCGTGCCCTCCGCGCTCACCTGGATCATCGCCAGCCTGCACAGCGCCTTCGGCTTCGCCATCGTCGGCGCGCTGGTCGGCGAGGTGCTCGGCGCGCAGAGCGGCCTCGGTCTCGTCATCAAGACCGCGCAGAACAACTTCGACCCGAACGGCGTGTTCGCCACGATGCTCGTCATCGCGGTCATCGTGCTGGGCGCGGAGTGGCTGATCGGCAAGCTCGAACACCGGCTGCTGTCCTGGCGCCCGCCGGCCCCCTCCGAGGCGAACTCCCTCTGACCGCGCCTGACTTCCTCCTCCCCCTTTCTTCTCCTTCCTTCCCGCGTCCCCCTCGCATGTCCGAAAGGTACGAGCCGCCATGCTGAAGAGAGTCCTCACCGCATCGATCGTCACCGCCCTCGCCCTCGGCGCGGCCACCGCGTGTTCCAGCAGCTCCGGTGGCTCGTCCGGCTCCGGCGGCACCCCGACCGTCAAGATCATGGTCGGCGGCATCGACAAGCAGATCTACCTGCCCTACCAGCTCGCCGAGCAGCTCGGCTTCTACAAGAAGTACGGCGTCAACGTCGTGCTGAGCACCGAGCAGGACGGCGGCACCGGCGCCGAGGACGCCATGGCCTCCGGCCAGGTGGACATGGCCGGCGCCTGGTACAACCACACGATCGACTTCCAGGCGAAGGGCAAGGCCGTCGAGGACGTCATCCAGCTGTCCGGTGCGCCGGGCGAGCGGGAGATGTGCACCCCGAAGAGCGGCGTCCACTCGGCCGCCGACTTCAAGGGCAAGACGCTCGGCGTCACCGACCTGGGTTCGGGCACCGACACCCTCACCAAGTTCCTGGCCGCCAAGAAGGGCCTCAAGACCGGCGACTTCAGCCGGATCGGGGTCGGCGCGGGCTCCACCGCCGTCGCCGCGCTCCAGAACGGCAAGACCGCCTGTGTCATGACGACGCAGCCGACGGTCGCCGCGATGGAGAAGAAGGGCGTCGGCACCTCCGCGATCGACCTGGCCACCACCGACGGCGCCACCGCCGCGCTGGGCAGCGCCTGGCCGGCCGCCAGCGTCATCGCCCGTACCGACTGGGTGAACTCGCACAAGGACGCGACGCAGAAGGTCGTCGACGCCCTCGTGGCCACCATGCACTGGATCAACACGCACAGCGCGGCCGACATCGCCGACAAGCTGCCGCAGTCGTTCGTGCAGAACCAGCTGGTGACCAAGGCCGACTACATCACGGCCCTGAACCAGGACAAGGGGCAGTTCCTCCCGGACGGCCTCATGCCGGCGGGCGGCCCGAAGACGGTCCTGGCCACCGAGGTGATGGTCGGCAACGCCACCTCCTCGATCGACCTGGGCAAGACGTTCACCAACGACTTCGTGATCCAGGCCAACAAGCTGGAGGGCCTGAAGACCACCACGACCCCGGCGGGCGCGAACGGCTGATCCTCGATCCGCTGACGGGGCCACCCGGTCGAAGACGACCGGTGGCCCCGTCAGCCGGTCGTCGTCATCTCGTCCGTCGCCGGGAGCCAGCTCCCCTCCGGCCGCCGCAGCCATCCCTGCGCCGCCGCGATCTGCGCCGCCGCCGCGCGCAGCGCGTCCAGCCCGGGATGGACCAGGCCCCTGCGCCACACCAGCGAGACCGGCGACAGCGGGACGGGGTCGACGAGCGGGCGGCGGACCGTGCGGGGCAGGGCCGGGAAGTCCACCACGGCCAGCACCGGATACCGGGTCTTGCCCATGATCCGCTCGAACTCCTCGTCCCCGACGGCCAGCGGCAGCGACGGGGCGAGCCGGATGCCGTACCCCTCGAACAGCCGGGACGCCAGGTCGGTCCACTCGGGGGTGCGCGGATTGCCGGCACCGGCGTACACCGTCTCCCCGGCCAGCCCGGCCACCGGTATCCCGGGCAGCGCGGCCAGGGGGTGTTCCTCGGGCAGGACGACGGCCATCGGCTCGTAGCGCACCGGCTGCCGCTCCAGCCCCGACCGCAGCGCCGGGTCCAGGCCGGCGAACCGGCCGAAGGAGACGTCCAGGCGGCCCGACAGGATCTGTTCGGCGGCTCCGGTCAGACCGCTCTCGTAGCGGGCCATCAGCTCGCAGTCGGGGGCGAGTTCACGGGCCCGGTGCAGCACCCGGCGACCGGTGACGAGGCCCGGCGAGTTGAGGTCCACCAGCAGCGGGCGGGCCTGCCCCGAGGACGTGCAGGCCGCCAGCAGCTCGTCCTGCGCCTCAAGCACCCGGCGCGCGTACGGCAGCAGGCGCTCGCCGTCGGCCGTCAGCGTCACCTGCCGCGTGCTCCGCAGGAACAGCTCGGCGCCCAACTCCCGCTCCAGCCGCCGCACATCACGGCTGAGCGCCTGCTGGGCGACGTACAGCCGGGCGGCGGCCCGGGTGAAGTGCAGCTCCTCGGCGACGACGACGAAGGCGCGCAGCAGTCTCGGGTCCAGGTGGGCGGGCATGACCGCGAACTTACAACACAGGTGCGTGAATGGGCGCCGAGCAGGTGTTGGACCCCTTGATCCGCCCTGGGCGAGGGTGCAGCCATGTCCTCCGTCATGTCCACGCTGGCGCGCCGAAGCGCCTACCGCCGGCTCTTCTCCCGCCGCGGCACCCGCGCGTTCACCACCGGCAATCTGCTCGCCCGGCTGCCCATGGGCATGTTCAGCGTGAGCGCCGTCGTGATGATCGCCGGGTCCCGGGGTTCGTACGCCCTCGCCGGTGCCGTCACCGCGACCGGGCTCGCCGCGACCGGGCTGGCCGGGCCCTGGATCGCCCGGCTGATCGACCGGCACGGGCAGGCCCGGATCGCCGTGCCCGCCACGCTGGTCTCCGTGCTCGGCAGCCTCGCGCTGCTGCTGTGCGTGCGCTTCGGCGCTCCCGACTGGACCCTGTTCGCCGCCTACGCCGCGACCGCGGCCACCCCCAACATCGGCGGCCTGTCCCGCGCCCGCTGGGCCCATCTGCTGCGCGACGACCCCGGTGCGCTGCACACCGCGAACGCCTTCGAGCAGGCCGCCGACGAGCTGTGCTTCATGCTCGGCCCGGTGCTCGCGTCCTTCCTGACCGGCACGCTCTTCCCGGAGGCGGGCACGCTCACCGGGGCGGTGCTGCTGCTCGCCGGCATGCTGCTGTTCACCGCGCAGCGCGCCACCGAGCCGCCGGCCGGCACGCGTTCGAAGGCGCCGTCGCCGCTGCGCAGCCCCGGCGTCCGGCCGCTGTTGGCCTGCTTCGTCGCGACCGGCATGGTGTTCGGCTCGATGGAGGTCGGCACGATCGCCTTCGCCGACGCGCACGGGCACCGCGCGGTGGCCGGTGCCGTGCTCGCGCTCCAGGCGGCGGGCTCGTGCGCGGCGGGCCTGGTGTTCGGGGCGCGCAGGCCCGCGGGGGTCCGGCTCGGCCACTGCCTGGCCGCCATGGCCGTCCTGATGACCCTGCCGTGGGCGGCGGCCGGGGCGGCCGGTTCGCTGCCGGCGCTCGCGGGCGCGCTGCTGGTCGCGGGCATGGCGACCGCGCCGACGATGGTGACGGCGATGACCCTGGTGCAGCGGCGCACCCCGGCCGACCGGCTGAACGAGGGCATGAGCCTGGTGGTGACCGGGCTGCTCACGGGCATCGCCTGCGGCTCGGCGACCGGCGGCTGGGCGGCCGAGCACCTCTCCCCGGGCGCCGCCCTCGCCGTCCCGGCCGCCGCGGCCACGCTCGCGCTGCTCGTCCACACCGCGTCGGCCCGCCGTACGCCGGCATGACGAAGGCCCCGCCGCTCGAAGCGACGGGGCCTTTGCCCACATGGGGTACCCCCGAAGGGGTTGGTGGAGATGGCGGGAATCGAACCCGCGTCCAACGGTGCGGAATCAGGGCTTCTCCGTGTGCAGTTCGCTGTGATTTTCTCAGCCCCGGCGATCACGCGAACAAGTCGCCGACGGGCTCAGTCACTGTTGGATTTCCCTCTTCACCCCGTGACCGGGATCAAGGTTTAGTTCCCTAGCTGATGCCAGGATCCGGGTCGGGAACAGCCCCGGGCTGACACTTCGCAAGTCGCTACTTAGGCAGCGAGGGCGAAGGAATCGCGCTTGGTGTTGGCGATTATTTTTTGCGACATATGGTTTACGAGATCATTGCCGCTTCCTCGACACGCTTCCCCTGCTTCGACAGCCGCTGTCGAAACCGATCATCCCCATGTTGTGTTTTCAATGCGCACACCGCGTTCAACCGGTGTTGGTGCCATCGTACGTGACCAACCCACGCCGATGCCACCGTATTCCCGGCCTACACGCCGCGCTGCCTCCGCTTCGCCGCCGCGATGGCGCGGTCCGACTCGCGCCGGTCCTGCTTCTCCCGCAGGGTCTGCCGCTTGTCGTACTCCTTCTTGCCTCGCGCGAGCGCGATCTCGGCCTTCGCGCGGCCGTCCCTGAAGTACAGGGCGAGCGGCACGATCGTGTGACCCGTCTCCTGGGCCTTGGACTCCAGCTTGTCGATCTCCTCGCGGTGCAGCAGCAGCTTGCGCTTGCGGCGCGCGGAGTGGTTGGTCCAGCTGCCCTGGTGGTACTCCGGGATGTGGGCGTTGTGCAGCCACGCCTCGCCCCGGTCGATCTGGACGAAGCCGTCGGTCAGCGACGTCCGTCCCTCGCGCAGCGACTTGACCTCGGTGCCGGTGAGTACGAGACCGGCCTCGTAGGTGTCGATGATCGCGTAGTCGTGCCGGGCCTTCTTGTTCTGGGCGACGATCTTGCGCTTGCCGCCCTTCTCGCCGTCCCTGGCCTTGGCGGCCCCGCCGCCCTGCTTGGGCTGGGACTCCTTGGGTACGTACATTCCCTTGCTCATAGTGCCGTCCATTTTCGCACTACGGAGGGGTCGTGCGGCCAGCCTTTAATCGGGGTCGCCCAGGCCGGTGAGCACGGTCTCGGCCCGCTCCACGGCGGCCTGTCCGTCGGCCTGCCCGGCATCCAGGTCGGGGGTGATCCCGCGGCCGTCGACGCTGTGGCCCAAGGGGGTGCGGTAGTGGCCGACGGTCAGCTCGGCCACCGACCCGTCGGGCAGCGTGGTCGGCATCTGGATGGAGCCCTTGCCGAAGGTGCGCGAGCCGATCACCACCGCGCGGCCCCGGTCCTGGAGGGCGCCGGTGAGCATCTCGGCCGCGCTCATCGTGCCGCCGTCGACCAGGGCGACCAGGGGCCGGCCGGTGTCACCGCCGGGGTCGGCGTGCAGGGAGCGCTGGGCGCCGTCGACGTCGTACGTGGCGACGAGGCCGCCGTCGAGGAAGGCGGAGGAGGTCTCCACGGCCTCGTTGACCAGTCCGCCGGAGTTGCCGCGCAGGTCGAGGATGATCCCGCCGTCGGCGGGGGCGGCACGGACCGCGGCGCGCACGGCGTCGCCGGAGCCCCTGGTGAACGCGGCGATCCTGATGACGGTGACCCCGCCGGGCAGCTGGGAGACGGTCACCGAGTCGGTGGACAGGCTGGCCCGGCGCAGTTTCTCGGTCCACGTGCGTGTGCCGCGTTGCAGGCCCAGTGTGACGGTCGTACCGGCGGCCGCGTCGTCGGCGTCGCCGCGCAGTAAGGACACCACGTCGGTGACCGGGCGGCCGTCGACCCTGCCGCCGTCGACGCTGATGAGCCGGTCGCCCTGGCGGATGCCGGCGCGGGCGGCGGGCGAGTCGGGCTGGACCTTGGTCACCTCGATCCGGCCGTCCTGCTCGCGGCCCGCCGACAGGCCGACGCCGGTGTATCTGCCGTCGAGGGCCTCCTGGAACTCCTGGTACTCGCCCTCGGAGTAGACCGCGCCCCAGCGGTCGCCGCTGCGGCTGACCGCCCGTTCGGCCGCCTCCATCGGGGACTTGCCGTCGGCCATCGCGTCGGCGGCGGCCTTCTGGACGTCCTCGTGCCGGGTGGTCGGGTGCGACGGGCCGGCGGCGGACCTGCGCGCGTGCGCGGTGGGGACGGTGTCGATGGTCTCCGGGAAGGAGCCGGTGGCGGCGCCGGTGACCAGGACGCCGGCGAAGACCAATGTCAGGGCGGCCCCGCGGCGGATGCGGCGGGGCGGACAGAACAGGTCTCGGCACAGTTCTCGGCCTGACATGGCCGTGAGTCTAGGACAACGAAAAGGGCCGCACGGGCAGATGCCCGTACGGCCCTCTTGGCATGCGTCACACCTTCAGGTACTTGCGCAGCGCGAAGAACGCCGCCAGCGCGGGCATCAGCACGCTCGTCGCGAGGATCAGCGGCAGCTTCGTCAACACCGCGTCCCAGCCGACGAAGTTGATGAGCTGGAGCTTGTGGGCGAGGTCCATGCCGTGGTCGATCGTGAAGTACCGGCCGACCACCAGGGCGACACAGGCGAGGCCGCCGCCGATGAGTCCGGCGACCGCGGCCTCCATGATGAACGGCGCCTGGATGTAGAAGCCCGAGGCTCCGACCAGGCGCATGATCCCGGTCTCGCGCCGGCGGCTGAACGCCGAGACGCGCACGGTGTTGACGATCAGCAGCAGGGCGACGATCAGCATCATCGCCATCACGCCGAGCGCACCGCGGTTCATCAGGTTCAGCAGCTGGAACAGGTTGTCCAGGATGCCCTTCTGGTCCTGCACCGACTGCACGCCGTCACGCCCGTTGAAGGCGCTCGCGATGACCTGGTACTTCTGCGGGTCCTTCAGCTTGATGCGGTACGACTCCTGCATCTGGTCCGGCGTGAGCGAACTGGCCAGCGGGGAGTTGCCGAACTGCTCCTTGTAGTGCTTGTAGGCCTCGTCCTGCGACTCGTACGACACCTTCTCGACGATGGTCATCTTGTGCAGGTCGTCGAGGATCTGCTTCTTCTGGTCATCGGTGACCGCGCCCTTGGCGCAGTTGGCGTCCGACTCCGCGTCGTGCTTGTTGCACAGGAAGATCGAGACGTTGACCTTGTCGTACCAGTAGCCCTTCATGGTGGACACCTGGTCGCTCATCAGCAGCGAGCCGCCGAAGAGGGCCAGGGACAGGGCGACGGAGACGATGACGGCGAACGTCATCGTCAGATTGCGGCGGAGACCGACACCGATCTCGGACAGGACGAACTGGGCGCGCATGGCGGGTTCTTCAGGCCTTTCGGGAACAGGGTGCGGTCAGTGTCAGTGCTGGTAGCCGTAGACGCCGCGGGCCTGGTCGCGAACGAGGCGGCCCTTCTCCAGCTCGATGACGCGCTTGCGCATCTGGTCCACGATGTTCTGGTCGTGCGTCGCCATGATGACGGTCGTGCCCGTCCGGTTGATGCGGTCGAGCAGCTTCATGATGCCGACGGAGGTCTGCGGGTCGAGGTTGCCGGTGGGCTCGTCGGCGATGAGCAGCTTGGGCCGGTTGACGAAGGCCCGCGCGATGGCCACGCGCTGCTGCTCACCACCGGACAGCTCGCCGGGCCTGCGGTCCTCCTTGCCGCCGAGCCCGACGAGGTCGAGCACCTGCGGCACGGACTTGCGGATCTCGCCGCGGGACTTGCCGATGACCTCCTGGGCGAAGGCCACGTTCTCCGCGACGGTCTTGTTCGGCAGGAGCCGGAAGTCCTGGAACACGGTCCCCAACTGGCGGCGCATCTGCGGCACCTTCCAGTTCGAGAGGCGCGCGAGGTCCTTGCCCAGCACGTGCACCTGGCCGTGGCTGCACCGCTCCTCGCGGAGGATCAGCCGCAGGAAGGTGGACTTTCCGGAGCCGGAGGACCCCACGAGGAAGACGAACTCGCCCTTCTCCACTTCCAGGGAGACATCCCTGAGTGCGGGGTGGTTCTGCTTGGGGTAGACCTTGGAGACGTTGTCGAATCGGATCACGGATGCACCACGGGTCGCCGGGGGTAGATGAGCGTGACCATACGCGACCCGGGTGTGCAAGTGCAGTCGCGGGGAGAGCTTGGGCAAGACTTGTACGTTTTTGTACCGCGACCTGTTTGCGTCCCGTGTTCCCTCCCGTGCTTCCGCCCGCTCTCCCGGTGCCCTGCGCACCGCTTGCGGGAACCTGGCACAGTGGAGTGGGAACGTTCTCGTTCCTGTGAACGTTCCACAAGTGATGACCGGTGCAAGGAGGGCGAGCGCATGACGTACGACCGGCTGGTGTGCGCGAACTGCGCGGCGCCCGTGAGCGAGGGCCGGTGCCCGGTGTGCCGTGCCAACCGCGCGCGACTTCAGCAGGAGGGCTTCCTCGGCGGGGTGAACCCGATGGCGCTGATCGCGCTGCTGGCGGTGCTGATCACCGCGGTGGCGCTGCTGGCGCACCAGACCGCGTAGATCGGCGCGGTCGGCGCGAACAGCGCGAGAACGCCGTAGAGACGACCGAGGGCCCGGAGCGCCAAGCTCCGGGCCCTCGCGCGCACGGCGTGCGTACGCGGTGTGACCTTGGGGTCACGGTCAGGCGGCGGCGCCGCCCCGGCCGTTCATCAGACGCGGCAGCACACGGAAGCCGATGCCGCCGGCGATCATCGTCGCGGCGCCGATGAGCAGGAACTCGGTCGGACCGGCACCGGTCTCGGCGAGCTGCTTGTCACCGCCCTGGGCCTGGGCCTTGTTGCCGTTGTCGGAGCCCGTGTCGGTCAGGTTCGAGGAACCCTGGTCCTGGGTGGCGTTGTTGTTGCCGCCCTGGGGCTTGTCGTTGTTGCCGCCGGTGCTGCTCGAACCGCCGGTGCCGCCGGAGCCGCCCGTGGTGCCGGTGCCACCGGTGGAGCCGGAACCGCCGGTGGAGCTGCCACCCGAGGTGCTGGTGCCGCCGGTGGAGCTGGTGCCACCGGTGGTGCTGGAGCCGCCCGTTGTGCTGGAGCCGCCCGTGCTGCTGGTGCCACCGGTGGAGCTGGAGCCGCCCGTGGAGCTGGTGCCGCCGGTGCCGCTGTCACCACCCGTGCTGCTCGAACCCCCGGTGGAGCTGTCGCCGCCGGTGACGAGACCACCGATGGTGACGCCGCCGTTGGTCGAGGAGTCCCCGCCGGTGGCGCTGGTGCCGCCGGTGCCGGAGTCACCGCCCGTGGTGGAGGTGCCACCGGTGGTGGAGTCACCGCCGGTGGTGCTGGTACCGCCGGTGGTGCTGGTGCCGCCGGTCGAGGAGTCTCCGCCGGTCGTGGTGCCGCCGGTGGTGCAGACGGCGACCGGGCAGCCGCCGTCGGTGCCGCCGCTGTCGTTCCCGGCGTCCGTGTGCACGCCCAGGCTGATCGGGCCGGCCTGGACATCGATGCCCGCGGCGGAGGCCGCGCCGGCTGCGGTCAGTGACGCACCGGCCGCGATCACGGCGCCCGCGGCTATCCGCGCGACCCGGATCCGCGTCTTCTTCGTCATATGGTTGCTACCCCCAGTAGCTGTTCGTCAATGAGGCGGCGCGTGGGGCGTTGCCGTGATCGACGGGAGGCAGCCGGTGACGAAGCGCGTCAACTCATTCCCCCGGTTCACATGCGCCCCTCAAGTACGCATGCCGCGTGCAACTCTTCCCATTCTTCAAAGCAACGTCAAGGGCATTGCGGGCCCATTGTCCGTTGGGGGCGTTTATGCGACGGCTTGGAACCTGTAACTGTGACGTAAAACCCAGACATAACGACAACTGCCGCCTCGCGGGCGGCAGTTGTCATGTCGACAAAGTCACTTCTCCTGCTGCTTGCGCCAGCGAATGCCGGCCTCCAGGAACCCGTCGATCTCGCCGTTGAACACGGCCTCCGGGTTGCCGACCTCGAACTCGGTGCGCAGGTCCTTGACCATCTGGTAGGGGTGCAGGACGTACGAACGCATCTGGTTGCCCCAGGAGTTGCCGCCGTCGCCCTTGAGGGCGTCCATCCTGGCCTGCTCCTCCTGGCGGCGGCGCTCCAGCAGCTTGGCCTGGAGGACGTTCATCGCCGTGGCCTTGTTCTGGATCTGGGAGCGCTCGTTCTGGCAGGAGACCACGATGCCGGTGGGGAGGTGGGTCAGCCGCACCGCGGAGTCGGTGGTGTTCACGCCCTGGCCGCCGGGGCCGGAGGAGCGGTAGACGTCCACCCGCAGCTCGGACTCGTCGATCTCGATGTGATCGGTCTGCTCGACCACGGGCAGCACCTCGACGCCCGCGAAGGAGGTCTGACGGCGGCCCTGGTTGTCGTAGGGGGAGATGCGCACCAGACGGTGCGTGCCCTGCTCGACGGAGAGGGTGCCGTAGGCGTACGGCGCCTGGACGGCGAAGGTCGTCGACTTGATGCCGGCCTCTTCCGCGTACGACGTCTCGATCAGCTCGGTCTTGTAGCCGCGCTGCTCGGCCCAGCGCAGGTACATGCGCTGGAGCTTCTCGGCGAAGTCGGCGGCGTCGACACCGCCGGCCTCGGCGCGGATGTTGACGAGCGCCTCACGGGAGTCGTACTCGCCGGACAGGAGGGTGCGGACCTCCATCTCGTCCAGCGACTTCCTGACGGAGGCCAGCTCGGACTCGGCCTCGGCACGGGTGTCCGGGTCGTCCTCCTCCTCGGCCATCTCGAAGAGGACGGCGAGATCGTCGATCCGGCCGCGCAGCGCCTCCGCCTTCCTGACCTCGGCCTGGAGGTGGGAGAGCTTGCTGGTGATCTTCTGCGCCTCGTCCGGGTTGTCCCACAGGGACGGCGCGGCCGCCTGCTCCTCGAGCACGGCGATATCTGCCCTCATCTTTTCGAGGTCCAGGACGGCCTCGATCGACTCCATGGTCGAGGAGAGGGACTTCAGCTCTTCGGATACATCGACGACTGCCACGCCTCCAGCGTAACGGCTGTGGCAAGGAGCCCGGGCAGGGCGCGGTCAGGGCGCCTGCGTGCTGTGGGTGTCCCGGGCCGGCCCGTCGTCGCCGGAGGAGGAGGCCGCGTAGGCGCCGACGCCCACCACCGCCGCCACGACCGCTCCGGCCACGCCGAGCGTGATCCGGCGCCGGCGCACCACCGCCCGGTGGCGTGCCGAACCCGGCCGGGGCGCACCGGTGGCCCGGGGAACGCGCGCGGTCCCGTGGGCGCCGCCGGCCAGCTCGTCCGGGCCCGGCACCCGCATCGAGGTGTGCGTGTCCCGGTTGGAGTCCGGCTTGGCGCCCGGCACCAGCGAGACCGCGCCCCGGCGCCGGGCCGGCTCGGCCGGCGCGGCCGCCGGTTCCTGCTCCGCCGCCTCCTCGGCCTGGTCCGGCTCATCGACCTCCAGCGGCGGCATCCCTGCCAGCGTCGGGAGCTGCTCGCGCAGCCGTGCCGCGAGCTCCGAGGCCCGCAGCCGGGAGGCGGGCGCCTTGGCCAGGCACTGCACGATCAGCTGCCACAGCTCCTCGGGGATGCCGGGGAGCGGGACGACGGTCTCGGTGACATGGCGGCGCAGCACCGCGCCCGGGTGGCCGCCGCCGAACGGGGTGAAGCCGGCCAGCAGCTCGTACAGGACGGTGGCGAGGGCGTAGATGTCGACGGACGCGCGCGGGGGCAGGCCCTCGACGATCTCCGGGGCCAGGTAGTCCGGCGTGCCGATGATCTTCGTGGCCTTGGTCCGCTTCGGCGAGTCGATCAGCTTGGCGACGCCGAAGTCCGTCAGCAGGGCGGGGTGCGACCCGCCCGGCCCCAGGGGCCCCTGCATGTCGAGGAGGACGTTCTCGGGCTTGACGTCCCGGTGGACGACCCCGGCGGCGTGGGCCGCCGCGAGCGCGTCGGCGACGTCGGCGACGATCGCCACGGCCGACTCGGGGGCGAGCCGTCGCTCGCGCTCCAGCCGGGTGCGCAGGTCGGTGCCGCGTACCAGGTCCATGACCAGGGCCAGGTCGTTGCCGTCGACCACGAGGTCGCGCACGGTGACGATGTGCGGGTGCTCCAGGCCGAGCAGCGCGGTGCGCTCCTGGACGAAGCGTCCGACGAGCTCCTGGTCGGAGGCGAGGTCCTCGCGCAGCATCTTGATGGCGACGGGTCCGTCCGGCCCCTCGCCCAGCCACACCGTGCCGGCGCTGCCCCGCCCCAGGATCTGGTTCGCGGTGTACCGGCTGCCGATCTTCCGTGCCAAGACTGCTCCTACAGGCGCGCGTTGTCGCGTGGTGTCGTCAAAACTACGCGTCCGAGGAGCCAACCTTCACCGCGGAGACGGAAATCACCCGCCAGATGTCGACAAATCCGCAAACTCGCGGTCGGGTTGCGGGCGTTCCGGGATCAATTGCCCGACGAGCCGCCGAGATCCTTCGCCCACTTGCTGACCTGACCGACCCAGTGGCTCACCTCGTGCCAGTAGCTGCGCCCCTGGCCGATCCAGGTGTGCAGCGGGGTCAGTTCGTAGATCAGCCAGCTCGCCACGACCAGGATGACGATCGTGAACAGGCAGCCCTTCAGGCAGCCGAGCCCCGGGATCTTCATCGGGTTGGCGCTGCGCCGGCGCGGTTCCCGCGGCTCGCGCGCGGGGCGCTGCGGCTCCGGGGCGTACCGCTGCGGCTGCTGCGGCGGGGCGTACTGCTGGGGCTGCTGCTGTCCGTAGCCGTAGCCCTGCTGGTAGCCCTGCTGCCGGCCGCGCGACTGCGGCTGCTGGGGGCGGGCCTGGGGGGCCTGGCGCGGCTGCTGCTGGGGCCGGGCGACCTGGCGCTGCGGCCGGTGGCGCAGCGGGTCGTCCTCCGGGGCCAGGTACTGGACCTGCGTCTGTTCGTTGCGGTCCCGGGCGGCGCGCAGCTGGTTCTGCCAGGGGTGCGGCTGGTCGGGCTGCTGTCCCTGCGGGCCGGTGCCCGGCAGCACCGCCGTCGGGTCGGCGGCCCCCGTGTTCGGCAGTACGGCGGTGGGGTCGGCGGCGCCGACCGGGCCGCCGGTGTGCGGCAGGACGCTCGTCGCGGCACTCGGGTCGTACGCCTGCGGGGCGTTCGTCGGCAGCACCTGGGTGGGATCGGCGGCGCCGGGCACGCCCGGTACGGCCGTCGGCGCCGGGTCCGGGGCGAGCAGCATGCCCACGCCCTCCGCGGCCGCGATCTGCGCCGCGTTCGCGTGCACGCCGATGCCCTCGGCGACGACGCGCAGCCCGCGCGCGAGGCTCTCGGCGCTCGGCCGGTCGTCGGGGTTCTTGCGCAGGCAGCGCTCTATGACCGTCCACAGCGGGTCCGGGACGGTGGAGGGCCGGCGCGGCTCGGCGCTCAGGTGCTGGTGCAGGACTTCGAGCGCGGTGCTGCCGGAGAACGGCGGGCGGCCGGTGACCAGCTCGTACAGCAGGATGCCGGCGCCGTAGATGTCGACCGCGGAGGTCTGCGGGCGGCCCTCGGCGGACTCCGGCGCCACGTACGCGGGCGTGCCGACGAACTCGCTGGTGCGGGTCAGTCCCGGGGAGTCGGCGAGGCGGGCGATGCCGAAGTCGGTCAGCATCGGGTGCATCCGGCCGTCGTTCTGCGCGAGCAGCACGTTGGCGGGCTTCAGGTCGCGGTGTACGACCCCGTCGGCGTGGCTCGCGGCGAGCGCGTCGGCGATCTGGGCCGTCAGCAGCGCGGCGGCGACCGGCGTGAGCGGGCCGTTCTCGCGCAGGTAGCGGTGCAGGTCGGGGCCGTCGACGAGGTCCATGACCAGGGCCAGCAGATCACCCTCGACGACCAGGTCGCGGACCCGGACGATGTTGGGGTGGGTGAGCCGGAGCAGCACGGAGCGCTCGCGCAGGAAGCGCATCACGATGTCCGGGTCGCTCGCCAGCTCCTCCTTGAGGACCTTGATCGCGAGCGTCTCGCCGGGCTGCCCGGGCACGGCCGCCTCCGCGCCCGCGGTCTCCCGCTGGCGGGCACGCCAGACGGTGCCTGTGGCGCCGCGTCCGAGCGGCTCCTCAAGCAGGTACTTGCTGCCGACTGGCCGCACGTCACGCGCTCCCTGCTGCTTGCTTGCCTTCACTGCCGGTGTTCCGACCCACTGTAGTGCCGCCTTCCTGGGCACTACGTAAGCGTTCCCGAGGATGTTCGATGTGTTCGACGGAAAGACGCGCGCACCGGTGTGTCGGTTGCCGGGGAGCGGACGTGACCGATCTCAAGTGATCACCGGCGAACCATTGGTCAGGCACTTTTGGGGGCAGAGCCGACCAATCAAGATCACTTGTTACCGGGTGCGGGGCGCGGTGTCAGTGGCAGGTGCGAGGATGCCTTCCAGTACTGGCCGACGTGCTCGTGTTGGGGTGGGGATGCAGATCCGGCTGACCGTCGTAGACCCGCTGGGCCCGGCCCCGCAGCGGGGCCGCGCCGCGAGCCGCGACGTGCTGGTCACGGCGCCCACGGGCACGGATCTGGCCGCGGTCGCGTCCGCGCTGGCCGGGGCGGTCGGCGCGGAGGGCGGCCAGGGCCAGGCCGCCTCCGGCCCGGGCCTCGTCCTGTACGCCGGCACCGAGCGCCTGGACCCGCGCCGCTGCACCCTCGGCGAGCCCCCACTGGTCGACGGCGCCGTGCTGTCCCTCGGCGCTCCCGCGGCGGCCGAGCCGCACCCCGAGCTGGACGACGCGCCCACCCAGCTGCACGTCGTCGCGGGTCCGGACGCGGGCGGGGTCCATCTGCTGCACGGCGGCCGGATCAGCGTGGGCCGCTCGGCCGACGCCGACGTCCCCCTGGACGACCCCGACGTCTCCCGGCTGCACTGCGCGGTCACGGTCGGCGCCGACGGCCGCGTCTCGGTCGCCGACCTCGGCTCCACGAACGGCACGGTGCTCGACGGCGTGCGGATCGGCGAGCGGCCGGTGCGGGTCCCGGCCGGAGGGCTGCTGCGCATCGGCGAGTCGGCCCTGCGGGTCACCCCGGCCGCCGGGCCGGGGGCGCGGGTGGGCACGGTGCCGGACGGGGAGGGGTGCCTGCGGGTCCCCGGCGACGCGGCGCACGACAGCGCCCCGGACACCTCGCCGGGCGCGGGCGGCGCCCGCGCCGACGGCGGTGTCTCCGGGGGCGCGGGACCGGAGCACGGGCGTGCGGAGTCGCCCCTGGTGCCCGGGCAGGGCGGGGCACCGCGGATCGAGAGCGCGCGCGACACGGCTTTCGGCGGGGACACGCACGCGGGGCGCTTCGGCATCGCCGGGGCGGGCGAACCGCCGGGCGGCGGCCGGAAGAACACCCCCGTCCGGGGCACCGACGCCCCGCACAGCGCCCGGCGCCGCGGGCTCGGCAAGTGGGCCCGGCGCCTGGCCGGGGGCCGGGCGGAGCATCCGGAGGGCGCGGAGTCGTACGACACCGAGGCGGACCGCTCCCCCGGCACCGCCCCCGTGGCCGACGCCCCGCGGCAGCCGGAGACCTGGCCGGATCCCGCCGCCCTGCTGCTGACGGCGCTCGGTCCCGGGCCCCGGCTGTGGGAGCGCGGGCCGGGCCACACGGAGGCGCTGACCGTGCGGGTCGGCACGGCCGACCGGAGCACGCCGGACGGCTCGGGCCTGCTGCCCGCCGTGCCGGTGACGGCGGCGCTGCGCGAGGCGGGCTCGCTGGGCCTGGCCGGTCCGCGCCCCCGGCTGTCCGGGCTGGCCCGCGCGGTGCTGGCCCAGCTCGCCGCGATGCACTCCCCCGATCTGCTGGAGATCGTGCTGATCAGCGCCGACCGCTCCCGGCCCGTCGAGGAGCGCACGGCCGAGTGGTCCTGGCTGGGCTGGCTCCCGCACGTGCGGCCGGGCCACGGCCAGGACTGCCGCCTCCTGCTGGCCTACGACCGCGAGCAGGCCGCGGCCCGCGCGGAGGAGCTGCTGCGCCGGCTGGACGACCACACGGCCACGGGCAGAAGCGCGGCCCGCCCCGCCGGTGCCCCGGCGCCCGGCACCGGCGGCACAGCGCCGGGCACCGCAGCCGTGCGCGCCACGCTCCCGGAGCCCCTCGCCCCGACCTCACCGGCGGGTCCCGCCCAGAGCACCCCGCCGGGCGCCCCCGCCGCACCCGGTACCGCGGCCCACCCCGGCGGCCCGGCCGCACCCGGCGCCTCCGGTACGTCCGCCGCCCTGGTCCGGGACGCCGCGCCGGACGCCCCGGGCCTCCCCCCGTCCGGCTCGCCCTCACCCGCGCCGCGCCGGTCCGCCCACGGCTCGGCCGCCGTGGCGCACGGCCTGCCCGCCCATGAGCAGGCGGCCGGCCACCCCCTGCCCGGCGTCACGGGGCACACCGCCTTCCCCGCCGCCGAGCGCCGCCCCTCCTGGGCGAAGGACGGCGCGGATCTCGCCGATACCGGCGGTTTCCCCGGCCCCTACACGGTCGTCGTCGTGGACGGCGACCCCGGCGGGACCGCCCTGCGGGAAGCTCTCGCGCGGCTGGCCGTGGCCGGGCCGCGGGTCGGGGTGCACGTGGTGTGTCTCGCCGAGACCGGCCCCGCGTCGGCGGAGTCCCCCATGGCGGCGACGTACGAGGCGGCCTGCGCGGCGACGCCGACGTTGCGGCACTGCGGTGCCGTGGCACTGCTCGGCGGGGACGTCGCGACCGCGCTGCATCTGGTGCGGGTCGCGCCCGGCGGGCCGGTGGGTCCCGGAGTGCTCGCCGCCGTCGACGCCGTCTCCGGCGCCTGGGCGGAGCGGTTCGCGCGGGCGCTGGCGCCGCTGCGGCCGGACGGCCCGGTCGTCGAGCCGCACGCGCGCGTGGCCACGCCGTTGCCCCAGTCGGCCCGCCTGCTGGACGAGTTGGGGCTGGCCCGGGCCACCCCGGCGTCGCTGATGGCGCGCTGGGCGGACGCCGCCGACGACACGCAGGCGCTCGGCGGCCGGGCGCGGGCGGTGCTCGGTGCCGGGCCGCGCGGGCCGCTCACCGCCGACCTGGTGGCCGACGGGCCGCATCTGCTGGTCGAGGGGCCGGCCGGCAGCGGTCGTACGGAGCTGCTGCGCTCCCTGGTGGCCTCGCTGGCCGCCGCCGAGCGGCCGGACCGGCTGGGCGTCGTGCTGATCGACGGGCGGGACGGGGTCGGGGGCGGCGCCGGGCGCGGTGAAGGGCTGCGCGCGTGCACCGACATACCGCATGTCACCACTCACCTCATCGCCAACGACCCCGTGCGGATGCGGGAGTTCGCCCAGTCGCTGGCCGCCGAGCTGAAGCGGCGCGCGGAGCTGCTGGGCCGGTCGGACTTCGCCGAGTGGCACGCGGGGCGCACGCTGTCGGGCCGTATCGTCGCGCAGCGCACGGCCTCGGCCGGTTCCTCCGGGGACATAGAGGCCCCGCCCAGCTCCACCCTGCGGCTGCGGCCGGGCGCCGCCGCGCGCGGGCGGGCCGAGGCGGCACCGCCGTTGCCCCGGCTCGTGGTGGTCGTCGACGATCTGGACGCGCTGGTCTCGCCCGCGCTCGGCTCGCCCGGCCGGCCCGCCGCGGGGTCGGTGATGCGGGCGCTGGAGGCGGTGGCCCGGGAGGGCGAGCGGCTCGGCGTGCACCTGGTGGCGGCGGCCGGTGCGGGGGGCCGTACGGCGGAGACGGAGCCGGCGCGCCGGGCCACGCTGCGGGTCGTGCTGGACGTCCCGACGACGGGTCCGGACGAACCGGCGCCGGGGCGCGGCCGGTTGGCGGCACCCGGCGGCCGGGCCACCGGATTCCAGGCGGGCCGGGTGACGGGCCGTATCCCGCGCACCGCGACCCAGCGGCCCACGGTCGTCCCGCTGGACTGGGCCCGCATGGGCGACCCGCCGGCCCGCCGGCCGGTGCGGGAGCTGGGCAACGGCCCCACGGACCTGGCGCTGCTGGCGAGCGCGGTGGAGCGGGCGGCCCGGGAGGTGTCGGCGGCCCAGGTGCCGTCCCTGCTCTGACCGCCCCCTCGCGCCGACGCGCGTTTCACGGTCGGCTCGAACCCGCTCGCATACACTCTCGGTCACGAGCCGGTCACGATGACCGCTCCGGCCCCGCAGGCGCTCTTGCCCGCCATGAGCGGCCCGTCGTACACCGGACCGCACGGGACAGTCTTCTTGACGTTCAACGGAGAACGACGAACGGGGAAGTGATGCGCAGCAGCAGCACCATCCGGACACGCAGGACCGTCACCACGGTCGCCGCCCTGCTCGCGGGAGCCCTCGCGCTCTCCGCGTGCTCCGGCGGCGGCGACAAGAGCGACACGGGGAAGCAGGGCGGCGGGACCACCCCGACCGGTTCCACCGTCAGCCTCCCCAAGCTGAACGGCGCCACCCTGGAGATCGCCGCCGTCTGGACCGGCCAGGAACAGAGCAACTTCAAGCAGGTGCTGGCCGAGTTCGAGAAGCGGACCGGCGCGAAGGTCACCTTCGTGCCCGCCCAGGACCCGATCATCAACTTCCTCGGCTCGAAGATCGCGGGCGGCCAGCCGCCGGACGTGGCGATGCTGCCGCAGCCCGGCGCCATCAAACAGGCCGTGCAGCAGAAGTGGGCCAAACCGCTCGGGGCGGACGCCCTGAAGGAGCTGCGGAAGAACTACTCACAGGGCTGGCAGGACATCGGCAAGGTCGACGGCAAGCAGTACGGCGTCTACTACAAGGCCGCCAACAAGTCGCTGATCTGGTACAACGCCAAGGTCTTCGCGAACGCGGGCGCCAAGGAACCGAAGACCTGGAAGGACCTGCTGACCACCGCGCAGGCGGTCTACGACTCCGGGGTCACGCCGTTCTCGGTGCCGGGCGCGGACGGCTGGCCGCTGACGGACTGGTTCGAGAACGTCTATCTGTCCCAGGCGGGGCCCGCGAAGTACGACCAGCTCACCCAGCACAAGATCAAGTGGACGGATCCGTCGGTCAAGCAGGCCCTCGAAACGCTCGCGCAGATCTGGGGCAAGAAGGACTCCCTCGCGGGCGGGCAGAGCGGGGCGCTGCAGACCGAGTTCCCGGCCTCGGTCACCCAGACCTTCACCGGCGGCGACCAGCCGAAGGCCGCGATGGTCTACGAGGGCGACTTCGTGCAGGTCAACATCGGTGAGACCAAGGCGAAGGTGGGCACGGACGCGAAGGTGTTCCCGTTCCCCGCGGTCGGCGCGAGCGCGCCCGTGGTCTCCGGCGGCGACGCGGCGGTCATCCTGAAGGACTCCAAGGCGGCCCAGGCCCTGGTCACCTTCCTCGCCTCCCCGGACGCGGCGACGATCCAGGCCAGGCTCGGCGGCTATCTCTCGCCGAACAAGAACGTGCCGATCTCGGCGTACCCGAACGAGGTGCAGCAGAAGATCGCCAAGGCGCTGATCGCGTCCGGTGACGACTTCCGCTTCGACATGTCCGACCAGGCGCCGCAGGCCTTCGGCGGCACCCCGGGCAAGGGTGAGTGGAAGGACCTCCAGGACTTCCTGCGCAACCCGTCGGACGTGGCGGGCACCCAGGCGAAGCTGGAGAAGGACGCGGCGGCGGCGTACGGAAGCGGGAGCTGACCCGGCGATGGCGTCGGCAGCGGCGGCCGGGACCCCACCGGGTCCCGGCGCACCCCCCTCCGCCAAGAGCCGCAAGAGCGTGACCGGCACCCGCCGGGCCGTGGCAGCGCTGTTCCTGCTGCCCGCCCTGGTGCTGCTCGGCGCGCTCGTGGTCTACCCCATCGGGTACTCGCTGGTCCGCAGTTTCGTGGACAACTCCGGCCACGGCTTCGCCGGAGGCGACAACTACAAAACGCTCTTCTTGGACGACAGCATCCGCACAGCCTTCAAGAACAACGTCATCTGGGTGGTGTTCGCGCCGACGGTCTCCACCGCGCTCGGCCTGGTCTTCGCGGTGCTGACCGAACGGGTGCGCTGGGGAACGGCGTTCAAGCTGGTCGTCTTCATGCCGATGGCGATCTCGATGCTGGCGGCCGGGATCATCTTCCGGCTGGTGTACGACCAGGATCCGCACAAGGGCGTCGCGAACGCGGTGTGGGTGGGGGTGCACGACACCTTCGCGCAGTCGTCGGCGTTCCCGAACGCCCACCCGGGCCGCGAGTCGCCCCTCGTCGCTCAGCAGGGCGGCTTCATCACCAAGGCGGCCGTACACACGGGCCAGAGCGTCACCCTCCCCCTCGTCGGCGTCGCCCCCGACCAGATGCCGGACGGCGCGAAGAGGGCCGTGGCCGCGAGGCCGGAGCCGGGGAAGATCACCGGCACCACCTGGCAGGACTTCACCCGCGGCAAGGGCGTCGGCCGGCTCGGCGTGCCCGACCCGTCCGAGCTGGGCTACGCCGGGATGCGGATCGAGGCGGTGAAGGACGGCGGGGTGGTCGCCTCCACCAAGGCCGCCGGCGACGGCACCTTCACGCTGCCCGCGTCCGCCGAAGGGGCCCGGCTCAGGCTTCCGGCGAGCAACTTCAGGGAGCCGTACAACGGAGTCTCGTGGCTCGGCCCGACGCTGGTCACCCCGGCGATCATCGGGGCGTACGTCTGGATGTGGGCGGGCTTCGCGATGGTGCTGATCGCGGCCGGACTCGCGGGCGTGCCCCGGGAGTTGCTGGAGGCGGCGCGGGTGGACGGCGCCACCGAGTGGCAGGTGTTCCGCAAGGTCACCGTGCCGCTGCTGGCGCCCGTCCTCGCGGTCGTCACCGTCACGCTGATGATCAACGTGCTGAAGGTGTTCGACCTCGTCTACATCATCGCCCCGGGCTCCTCCCAGGCCGACGCGAACGTGCTCGCCCTGGAGCTGTACCGCAGGGGCTTCGCCGAGGACCAGCCGGGCGTCGCGAGCGCCATCGCGGTGCTGCTGCTGGTGCTGGTGATCCCGGTGATGGCGTTCAACATCCGGCGGCTGCGGCGGGAGCGGGAGGTACGGCGATGACGGCGACCGCCAAGAGCACGACGAAAGCCGGACCCGCCCGGACGGCGGGGGCGAAGGAGTCCCTCGGCTCGCGCATCGCGCAGCGGCTCGGCGGCGGCCTGGTCCGCGTCTTCCTGATCCTCGTGGGCCTGTTCTGGCTGGTGCCGACCGTCGGTCTGCTGCTGGCCTCGCTGCGCTCCCCGCAGGACATGAGCGCGAGCGGCTGGTGGACGGTGTTCACCAAGCCGTCCCAGCTGACCTTCGACAGCTACCAGAAGCTGCTGGAGAACGGCGACATCACCAGTTCCCTGTGGAACACCGTGCTGATCACCGTCCCGGCGACGGTCCTGGTCGTCGTGGTCGGCTCCCTCGCGGGCTACGCGTTCGCGTGGATGGACTTCCCGGGCCGGGACTGGTGGTTCCTGGGCGTGGTGAGCCTGCTGGTGGTGCCGGTGCAGGTGGCGCTGATCCCGATCGCCGAACTGTTCGGGAAGATCGGCCTGTTCGGGACGATCTTCGGCGTGATCCTGTTCCACACCGGCTTCGGGCTGCCGTTCGCGGTGTTCCTGCTGCGGAACTTCTTCGCGGAGATCCCGCGCGAGCTGCTGGAGGCGGCCCGGCTGGACGGCGCCGGTGAACTGCGGCTGTTCGCCCGGGTGGTGATGCCGCTCGGCGGGCCCGCGATCGCGAGCCTCGGCATCTTCCAGTTCCTGTGGGTGTGGAACGACATGCTGGTCGCGCTGGTGTTCACCAAGTCGGGCACCCAGCCGATCACGGTCGCCCTGCAGACGCAGGTACGGCAGTTCGGCAACAACGTCGACGTGCTGGCGCCCGGCGCGTTCATCTCCATGGTGATCCCGCTGGCCGTGTTCTTCGCGTTCCAGCGGCAGTTCGTGTCCGGGGTGATGGCGGGCGCGGTGAAGTAGCGGTCCTGCAGCGGCCCTCTGCCGAAGGGCGGGCCTCTGCCGAGGGGCGGACCTCTGCCGAAGGGCGGACCTCTGCCGAAGGGCGGACCTCTGCCGAAGGGCGGGACTCTGCCGAGGGGCGGGTCTCTGCCGAGGGGCGGGCCTCACCGGGCCCGCCCCTTCGCCGTTCCCGCGCGGTCCCCCACATGCCGTACGCCGCCGTAACCAATTCACTCCAACGGCCGTTCCTGGTCAGACCCCCGCGCCGATCGACCACCGATGGATGCCCCTTGCCCAGGTTCAGTGTCATTGTCCCCGCGTACCAGGTCCAGGCCTATCTGTCCGAGTGCCTGGACTCGGTGCTCACGCAGTCGTGTGCGGATCTGGAACTGATCGCCGTGGACGCCTGCTCACCGGATGCCTGCGGCGCGCTCATCGACGAGTACGCGGCCGGGGACGCGCGCGTGAAGGCCGTCCACCTGGCGGAGGACCAGGGGCTCGGCAGCGCCCGGAACGCGGGGATGGCGGAGGCGGGCGGCGAATACCTGGTCTTCCTGGACGGCGACGACGCGCTCGCCCCGGACGCGCTGCGGGCGCTCGCCGAACGGATCGAGGAGACCGGGGAGCCGGACGTCCTCGTGTACGACTACGCGCGCACGTACTGGGACGGCCGCCAGGTGCGCAACCGGCTCGCCGGCCGGCTCGCCGGGGAGGGCCCCGCGCCGTTCCGGCTGGCCGACCGGCCGGCCGTGCTCAGGGTGCTGACGGTGGCCTGGAACAAGGCCTGCCGGCGGGAGTTCGTCGAGCGGCACGGCTTCGCCTTCCCGCCGGGCTCCTACGAGGACACCCCCTGGACCTTCCCGGTGCTCATGGCAGCGGAGTCGATCGCCACCCTGGACCGGGTCTGCGTGCACTACCGGCAGCGGCGCCGGGGCAGTGTCCGCGCCGGCGCCGCCCGTCGCCACTTCGACCTGTTCACGCAGTACGACCGGGTGTTCGCGTACCTTGCGGAGCATCCCGAACTGGACCGGTGGCGGCCGGAGTTGTTCCGTCGGATGATCGACCACTACGCGGCGGTGTGCACCAGGCGGGGCCGGCTGCCGCGCGGCAGCCACGCCGAGTTCCTGCGCCGGGCCCGCGCCCACTACCGCCAGTACCGCATCCCCGGCGCCCGGATGCGGCCGCGCCACGCCCTGGTCCGCTTCGGGCTGCGCCGCACCTTCCGCGCGCTCCGGCTGGCCTCGGCCGCGCGCCGGCGCGCGCTGAGGACGGCGGTGAAGCTGGCCCGCGCCCTGCACGCGGGGGCACTGCGGCTGCACTACCGCGTCCAGCTGCGGCTGCCGGTGCGCGCCGACCGGGCGGTGTTCTCCGCCGAGGCGGGCCCCGGCGACCCGGGTGCGCTGGAGGAGGCGCTGCGCGCCCACGCCCCGCACATCCGGACCGCGTGGCTCGCCCGCCCCGAGCAGCGGCACGCCCTCCCACCGGGCCCGCGCCACATCCGTCCCGGCACGGCCGCCTACTGGACGGCACTGGCCCGCTCCGCGTACCTGGTCACGGACGACGCCCTGGAGCGGCGGCTGCGCAAGCGGCGCGGGCAGGTGGTGATCCGGACCGGACAGGGCACGCCGCTCGGGCACATGGGCCTGGACCTGCTGGAACGCCCGGCGGCGGCCCGGGACACCGACTTCGCGGCGCTGATGCGGGCCGTCGACCAGTGGGACCACGTCCTGTCCGGCAACCGGCACGCGACGCTGGTCTGGGAGCGGGTCCTGCCGGGCCGGTACCGCACGCTGGAGTACGGCGCCCCGCGCAACGACGTCTTCCAGCGGGCGACCTCGGCGGACGTGACCCGGCTGCGCGAGTCGCTCGGCGTCCCGCCCGGCGCGGTCGCGATCCTGTACGCGCCGGCCCACCGCGACCACCGGCGCACCCAGGGCCCGCTGATCGACCTGGCGGAGATCGCCCGCCGCCTCGGCCCGCGCTTCGTGATCCTGGCGCGCACGCCCTACGACCCGGGCGCCGGGGGCGGCCGGATCATCGACGTCCGCGACCACCCGAGCGTGCCGTCCCTCTGCCTGGCCTCGGACGCGCTGCTCACCGACTACGCGTCGCTGATGTTCGACTACGCGTGCCTGGACCGGCCGATCGTCGTGCACACCGCCGACTGGGCGGCGTACGAGGCGGCCCGTGGCGCCTACTTCGACCTGCGGGCGTTCCCGCCGGGCGCGGTCGCGCGCAGCGAGGACGAGCTGGCCGACATCTTCGCGAGCGGCCACTGGCGCGGCTCGCGCTCGGCCCAGCTGCGGGCGGCGTTCCGCGAGCGCTTCTGCCCGTACGACGACGGGCGCGCCGCCGAACGCGTCGTACGGCATGTGGTGCTCGGCCAGCCGCCGGAGGCGCTGCCGGCGGTGGTGCCGCTCGCGGAGCGCCATCCGGTGCCGTCGGCCTGCACACGCGCCCCGGCGGTCACCGTGCCGCAGCCTTCCGGGGGTGTGCGGGTCACTCGATGACGAGGTCGACCTCGATGTTGCCGCGGGTGGCGTTGGAGTAGGGGCAGACCTGGTGAGCGGTCTCGACCAGCTTGCGGCCGGTCTCCTCGTCCACGGTGTCGGGCAGCTCGACGCGCAGCGTCACCTTCAGCCCGAAGCCCTCGCCCTGCTTGCCGATGCCCACCTCGGCGGTCACCGCGGCGTCGCTGACGTCGACCTTCGCCTGCCGGCCGACGAGACCGAGCGCGCTGCCGAAGCACGCGGCGTAACCGGCGGCGAAGAGCTGCTCGGGGTTG
Source organism: Streptomyces sp. NPDC025793 (assembly GCF_055558375.1). NCBI lineage: Bacteria > Bacillati > Actinomycetota > Actinomycetes > Kitasatosporales > Streptomycetaceae > Streptomyces > Streptomyces sp. NPDC025793. Next base: position 174,101 of record NZ_JBVHMR010000017.1, read on the forward strand.
GTCCCCTCGCCGTTGCCGCCCAGCTCGACCGGCGGGGCCAGCTTGAGGTCGATCTTGCCGTCGGAGGAGACGGCACGACCGTCGCGGCCGTGGGTGGCGGTGGCGACAGCGGTGTAGAGCGCGTCCATGAGAACCATTCCCTTTACGGAGTCGGTGTTCCGGCGGCCACCTGTCCTGGCCGCCTCACGACCACAAGTAGAGCACACAACTAAATTGTGCGCAATCGAATGACCCGCGAGAGCTACCCTGGACCCATGACCGCCACGACCCCCACCACCGACACCGTCGGCGCCCCCGCGGACGCCGAGTCCGACTGGCTCCGCCTGGACCGCCAGATCTGCTTCTCCCTGCACGCCGCGTCCCGCGCCTTCAACGGCGTCTACCGCGTCGTCCTCAAGGACCTCGGACTCACCTACCCGCAGTACCTGGTGATGCTGGTGCTGTGGGAGCAGGGCGACCTGCCGGTCAAGCAGCTCGGCGAACATCTGCGGCTCGACTCCGGCACGCTGTCTCCGCTGGTCAAGCGGCTGGAGGCGGCCGGTCTGGTACGCCGGGAGCGCAGCGCCGAGGACGAGCGCTCGGTCCGGGTCCGGCTCACCGAGGAGGGCACGGCCCTGCGCGAACGGGCCCGGGAGGTGCCGCGCCGCATCGTCGCCGCGACCGGCTTCGACCCGGCCGAGATCGCCGACCTGCGCGACCGCCTGGACCAGCTCACCGGCACGCTGGACGCGGCGGCGCTGGCGAGCCGGGGCGGGGGCTCGCCCGCGACGGGCTCGTGACGGCTGCCGCAGTACTCTCGTTCATCCGGTTGTGGCGCACGGCACAGGTGATGAAAAGAGGACGCAAAAAGCGGAACCCGAGGCCGATTCCGATCATCTTCCGGGCCGAGCCGTAAGCCTTTCTTAACCGGGTATTACCGAAGATTTCTACGCTCCCGGCCCGTGGACCCCATGCGACCTGACCCGCACAGCACGCCTGAGCCAACCGAGACGCCCACCGCACCGGCACGGCCGGCGCAGGTCGGTGTGATCGTCATCGGCTACAACGACGCCGCTCATGTGGGCGATGCCGTGCGCTCGGCGCTCGCGCAGGGTCCGGCCGTCGCCGAGGTCGTGGCCGTGGACGACTGCTCCACGGACGGCAGCGCCGACCTGCTCGACCGGCTGGCCGCCGAGGAGCCCCGGCTGCGGGTGGTGCGCCGCGAGGTGAACAGCGGCGGCTGCGGCAGCCCGCGCAACGACGGCATCGAGGCGGTGACCGCACCGTACGTGATGTTCCTGGACAGCGACGACGTGCTGCCGGCCGGTGCGGTGGACGCGCTGCTGGCGGCGGCCACGGGGGCGCGTGCCGAGGTCACGGGCGGACTGTGCGTGCGCCGGGAGCTGCCCTCGGGGCGCGAGACGCCCTGGCAGGAGCCCCTCTACACGGCGCACACGGTCCTCGCGCGCCCCACCGAGCGCCCCCGACTGGTCCACGACACGCTGTGCGTCAACAAGCTGTACCGCACCGACTTCCTGCGCGAACACGGCATCCGCTTCCCCGACGGCCGCTTCCTCTACGAGGACATCGTCTTCACCTCGCGCGTGCTGGCCGCCGACCCGCGCATGGCGCTCGTCCCGGACCGCGTGTACGTGTGGCACGTGCGCCGGTCCGCCGAACGGCTGTCGCTCTCGCTGGACCGGGAGCGCATCGAGAACTGGCAGGCGCGCACGGAGGCGTGCGCGCTGGCGTACGAGACGCTGCTGAACGCCGGGCAGAAGGAGCTGGCGCGGGCGGCGCGGGCGAAGTTCCTCGACCACGAGGTGCGGATGTACGCGCGCGAACTGGGGCTGCGCGACGCGGACTACCAGCGCGCGTGGTGGACGCACACCAAGGAGTACCTCGCGCGCTACGACGCCGCCGACTGGGAGCTGGACCCGGGGGCGCCGGGCCGCGTGCTCGCGCGCGTCGTCCTTGCGGCGCCCGAGCCGCGCGACCTGCCGCGCCTGCGGGAGCTCGCCGCGCGCCCGGCGCGTCTGCTGCCGCCGTACGCCCGCGACGGCGACGGTCTCCCCGTCTGGTCCGCGGACCTCCCCCAGGTCTCCCTGACGCCGCTCCTGACCCGCCCCACCGCTACCCTGCCGATCACGGTGGACGCGGAACTGGACGCACGCGCGCGTGGCGCGCGGGTGCGCCTGCGGCTGCACGAGCTGTACGGCCGGGTCGCCGAGGCCGGGCCGGGCGGGCTGGACGTGGAGTGGGTGGCGCGCGAGAACCGCGAGAACCGCGCGGACATCGAGCACACGCGGGGGCGTACGACGGTCCCGCTCATCCCCTCCGGCACGGGCGCGAACGCGGATGCCGACGCGGGCAGTTGGACGGCCGAGGTGCCGGTCGATCTGGCGGTGCTCGGCGCGGGCACCTGGGATCTGCGGCTCACCGTGCACTTCGCGGACGGCGCGCGGCGGGAGATCACGGCGCACGCCACGACGGGCGCCGGCCGGCTGCGCCGCCGCGCCGTCCCGAGCCTGCGGCACGGTGTGCTACTGGTGCAGCCGTACGCGACGCACTCCGGCGCGCTGGCCGTGCGGCTGGCGAGCGGCGTGGGCGGCGCGGCACGGGTGGCGCGGAGGCGCCTGAAGCGCCTGAAGCGCCGGTAAACAGCCGGTACGCACGCGTGTACCGTCACGCACCCCCACATCTGCTGCTTCACTGAGAGACGCCCGCTGCTCCACCGAGCGGTTCCACGGGCCAACGGACAAGAGGACGGCCTTTCCATGACCTGGCTGATCACCGGCGGTGCCGGATACATCGGGGCACACGTCGTACGAGCGATGACCGAGGCGGGCGAGCGCACGGTCGTGTACGACGACCTGTCCACGGGCATCGCCGAGCGCCTGCCGGCGGACGTCCCGCTGGTGCGGGGCTCCACGCTGGACGCGGAGCTGGTGGCCCGCACCCTCGCCGAGCACGAGATCAGCGGGGTCGTGCACCTCGCGGCGAAGAAGCAGGTGGGCGAGTCGGTGGACCTCCCGCTGCACTACTACCGGGAGAACGTGGAAGGCCTGCGGGTGCTCCTGGAGGCGGTCACGGCGGCGGAGGTGCCGTCCTTCCTGTTCTCCTCCTCGGCGGCGGTCTACGGCATGCCGGACGTCGACCTGGTGACGGAGGAGACCCCCTGCGTCCCGATGTCCCCGTACGGCGAGACGAAGCTGGCCGGTGAGTGGCTGGTCCGTGCGACGGGCAAGGCGACGGGCCTGTCCACCGCGTCCCTGCGCTACTTCAACGTGGCGGGCGCGGCCACCCCCGAACTCGCCGACACCGGGGTCTTCAACCTGATCCCGATGGTCTTCGAGAAGCTCACCGAGGGCGCGCCGCCGCGCATCTTCGGCGACGACTACGCCACACCGGACGGCACCTGCGTGCGCGACTACATCCACGTGGTCGACCTGGCCGAGGCGCACGTGACCGTCGCCCGCGCCCTGAGCTCCGCCCCCGGCACGGACCTGACCCTGAACATCGGCCGCGGCGAGGGCGTGTCGGTGCGCGAGATGATCGACCGCATCAACGCGGTCACCGGCTACGACCGTCCCCCGACGGTCACCCCGCGCCGCCCCGGCGACCCCGCGCGTGTCGTCGCCTCGGCGGAGCGCATCGCCACGGAACTGGGCTGGCAGGCCAAGTACGACGTCCAGGACATGATCACCTCGGCCTGGGAGGGCTGGGTCCACCACCACCCCGAGGCGGCCCGTGACTAGCCTGCGGGCGTGACCGCCGGTTCCCGCCCCGCGCGTCTCGCCGACCGCGCCCTCGGCGCCGTACTCGGCTCGGCCGTGGGCGACGCCCTCGGAGCGCCCTTCGAGTTCGGCCCCGAGGGCGCGTTCTCCGCCCGCTTCCCCCGGCCGGGCGCGGGCGGCGAGATGTGCGGGGGCGGCGGCTGGGACCCGGGCGAGGCCACGGACGACACGCAGCTGGCGGTCCTGACCGCCGCGTCCCTGCTGGAGCGCGGCCGCCTGGACCTGCCGGACGTCTTCGCCCGCTTCCGGCGCTGGGCGACCGCCGGCCCGAAGGACATCGGCCTCCAGACGGAGGCCGTCCTGACCGGCGGCGACCCGTGGGACACGGCCGCCCTGCGCCACTTCCAGGTCAGTCAACGGGCCGCCGGCAACGGCGCGTTGATGCGGGCGGCACCCTCGGCGGTCCGCTTCGCCCGGCACGGCCGCGACGCGACGATGACCGCCGCCCGCCGCCTCTCCGCCCTCACACACGGGGATCCGGCGGCCTGGGAGGGCACGGCCGTCCTGCACGAGCTGGTCCGGGTGGCCCTGGCGGGGGCGGACCCGCTCACGGCCGTACCGGACACCCTGAGCGCCCTGCACCCCGCCCACCGTGAGCGCTACGCCGTGGTCCTCGCCCCCGACTGGCACCCCGATCAGGCGACGGAATTCAACGGCGCCGTCTGGCCGTGCCTGGGCTCGGCGGTCTGGGCCCTGCGGACCACGGGCTCGTACGAGGAAGCGGTCCGCGCGGCGGTCGACCTCGGCGGTGACACGGACACGGTGGCGGCGGTCACCGGCGCGCTGGCGGGCGCGGTGTACGGCCTGAGCGCGATCCCGGCCCGCTGGACCGAACCCCTGCACGTACCGCTGCCGGGCTTCGGCGCTCGCGTGCTGCGGGCCGCGGACCTGACGGAACTGGCCCACGGGCTCCTCGCCCCGTAGCCCACGCGACCCCCGCGCCGCGCGTCTACAGAGCCTTCAGCGCGCCCGCCGTGGCCCGGGCCAGACTCTCCAGGTAGCCCTTCGGCGGCTTCGGGGACCTGATCACCACCGCGCGCCAGTACAGGGGGCCCGAGACCAGGTCCAGGGCGAGGTCGGGGTCGATGCCGGGCCGGACCTCGCCCCGCGACTCCGCCGCCGCGAGGATCTTGCTGGCCACGCCCTCCTGGCCGTCGCGCAGGGCCTTCTGGAAGGCCTCGGCGATCTCGGGGTTGCGGGCCGCCTCGGCCTGGAGGTCGGGGATGATCTGCGAGGCCACCGGATGGCGCAGGGCGCGGGACGTGACCTCGTACAGGAGGCGGAGGTCGCTCTCCAGAGCGCCCGTGTCCGGGGCCGGGAGGCCCAGGACCGCCATCGCCGAGACCACGTCGAGCACCAGGTGCAGCTTGGAACGCCACCGGCGGTACACGGCGGTCTTGCCGACGCCCGCCCGGCGCGCGATGCCCTCGATGGACATGCGGGCGTAGCCCACCGCCGCGAGCTCCTCGAAGACCGCGGCCCGGATGGCCTCGGTCACGTCCTCCCGGAGCACGGCGGCCCCGGCAGGCGTCCTGCGGCGTGCACGCTTCGGGATCTCGTCGGCGTTCGTCGTCATGACTCACAGCATAGGTGCGCGACGACGATACGGTTGCGTTCCGACGTCGATTGGCTCTAGTCTCGCGTTGCGACGATACGGTCTCGTCCCGACGTAAGAGAACGTGAAGAGAAGCGTAAGGAAACATCGGACGACCGTCTCGACGCGCCCCGGCGGCCGGCCGGACGCGCACCCCCCTCCCCCGAGCGAAAGCAGCGGATGTGAGCCAGGTCCTCGACACACCGCCCCCCACCCAGGTCCCGGAAGACGATCTCTCGGCCCTCGCCGCCCGGCACGGCCTGACGGTCAGCGGTGCCCGCCCGACCCTGCCCGAGTACGTCCGCCAGCTGTGGAACCGGCGCCACTTCATCACCGCCTTCGCCACCGCCAAGCTCACCGCGCAGTACAGCGAGGCGAAGCTCGGCCAGGTCTGGCAGGTCATGACGCCGCTGCTGAACGCGGTGGTCTACTACTTCATCTTCGGCGTGCTGCTCAACTCCAAGAAGGGCGTGCCGGACTACATCCCGTTCCTGGTCACGGGCGTGTTCGTGTGGACGTTCACGCAGAGCTCGATCCAGGTCGGCACCCGGGCGATCTCCGGCAACCTCGGCCTGGTGCGCGCCCTGCACTTCCCGCGCGCCGCCCTGCCGATCTCCTTCTGCATCCAGCAGCTCCAGCAGCTGCTGTTCTCGATGGCCGCGCTGGTCGTCATCGTGCTCTGCTACGGCCTGCCGATCACCATCGGCTGGCTGCTGGTGATCCCCACACTGGTCCTCCAGTTCGTGTTCAACGCGGGCATGTCGCTGCTCATGGCGCGGATGGGCGCCAAGACCCCCGACATCGCCCAGCTGATGCCGTTCATCCTGCGCACCTGGATGTACATGTCCGGCGTGATGTGGAGCATCAGCAAGCTCACCAAGAGCGACCACCTGCCGCACATCGTCACGATCCTGCTGGAGAGCAACCCGGCCGCGGTCTACATCGACCTCATGCGCTACGCGCTGATCGCCAGCTTCCACGCCAAGCAGTTGCCCCCGCACGTGTGGCCGCTCGCCGTCGGCTGGGCCCTGGTCGCCGGCGTCGGCGGCTTCATCTACTTCTGGAAGGCAGAGGAGAAGTACGGCCGTGGCTGAGCAGACTCCCCAGAACCCCGAACTCCCAGGCAACGAGGCCGAGTCCCCCGAGGCACGCGCGATGCGCGAGCGGTACGAGCGCCTCGCGAAGGCCAAGACGGTCCCCACGATCGTGGTCGACAACGTCGACATCGTCTACCGCGTCCACGGCACCGGCTCCGGCCGCGGCTCCGCCACCGCCGCCCTCAACCGCATCATGCGCCGCAAGCAGGCCGAGAAGGCGGCGGGCGTGCGCACGGTGCACGCCGTGAAGAAGGTCTCGTTCGTCGCCTACAAGGGCGAGGCGGTCGGCCTGATCGGCACCAACGGCTCCGGCAAGTCGACCCTGCTCAAGGCGATCGCCGGCGTGCTCCCGGTGGAGAACGGCCACATCTACACCAACGGCCAGCCCTCGCTCCTCGGCGTCAACGCGGCTCTGATGAACGACCTCACGGGCGAGCGCAACGTCTGGCTCGGCGGCCTCGCCATGGGCATGTCCCGTGAAGAGGTCAGGGAGCGATATCAAGACATCGTCGACTTCTCCGGGATCAACGAGAAGGGTGACTTCATCACCCTTCCGATGCGCACGTACTCCTCCGGTATGGCCGCGCGTCTGCGTTTCTCCATCGCCGCCGCCAAGGACCACGACGTCCTGCTGATCGACGAGGCCCTCGCCACCGGCGACCGCAGGTTCCAGATGCGCTCCGAGGACCGGATCCGCGAGCTGCGCGAGAAGGCGGGCACGGTGTTCCTGGTCAGCCACAACAACAAGTCGATCCGCGACACCTGCGAGCGGACCATCTGGCTGGAACGCGGCGAGCTGCGCATGGACGGTCCGACCGAGGACGTCATGAAGGAGTACGAGGCCTTCAGCGGCGAGAAGGGCGCCAAGAAGAAGGCGGCCTGACCCCCCGGGTAAGCGGCCCGCAAGGGCTTGAGTAAGCAGATCACAAGAACGACAGTAAGAAGGCGGCTGGAAAGTTACGTCGGGAGAAACCCCAGGCCGCGGAAGTTCGTCTTCCACTCTGGGCCCCTCATCCGGCCGCCCTCTTACTCCACCCCGGTTATCCTTTTCATACGCTTAGTGACAGTATGTTATGAAGGGTGGCCTGAACCGACGATCTAAGGAGTCCACTGCGATGCCCCAACTCAGCGTCATCGTCTACGGACCGAACGCACAGGGGCACCTGACAGAGCTGCTGGACTCCGTGGAAGCCCATCCCCTCCTCGACGCCGAGATCATCGTCGCCGCGGTCGGCGACTGGGCCCGGGAGACCGCCGAGGGCCACGCTCCGGAGACGATCGTCGTGCCCCTTCCGGAGGGCACCGGGGACGCCGCCGCCCGCGCGGCCGGCGCCGCCCGCGCCTCCGGCCGCTGGCTGCACTTCGTGCACGCCAAGGACGGCCTGCCCGCCGGCGCCCCGCGCCAGCTCGCCGAGCGCACCGCCGAACTCGACGCCGAGCCCGGCGCCCCGGTGGACGTGCTCCTCTTCGACCACGTCGTCACCACCTGGCAGACCGCCGCCCGGGCCTCCCGCGACGGCCGCCTGCTCGCCGCCGTCGGCCGCGAGGGCCTCCCCCTGAACGAGGCCGCCGACCTGCTGCGCCTCACCCCGATCCTCGGCAACCGCGCGCTGCGCGCCGACTTCTGGCGGGCGCACGAGGAGCAGCTCACCGCCGGCGACGAGCCGCAGGCCGCCCACGCGACCCTGCTGCACGCCGGCCGGGTCGCCTGCCTGAACCAGGCGGCGTACGAGAACCGCGAGCTGCGCCCCGAGAGCCTGCCGCCCCTCGACCCCGAGGACCGCTTCGCGCTCATCGACCGCTACGAGTCGCTGCTCCCGCTCACCAAGGACCGCCGCGCCACCCGCGCGGTGCTGTACGACCTGATGATGCGCGACCTGGTGCGCACCTTCGCCGGCGAGAACCTCCCCGACGCGGTCGCGCGCGAGTTCTTCCGCCGCGCCTCCCTCGTCGCCGTCCGCTGGCGCCCCGAGAACCACGAGCGCCCGGCGGGCGTGGAGGGCGTGCGGCACGCGCTGCTGGAGGAGGGCGCGTACACCAAGTACCGCGCCTTCCAGGCCGCCAACCGCACCCGACGCGCCGCCAAGAAGGCCGTCAAGAGCCGGAAGAAGGAGCTGGGCGCCAGGCTGCGCGACCAGCAGTACCAGCGCGCGCTGAGCCGCCCGGTCAACCCGCACCTGGCCGTGTTCGCCGCCTACTGGGAGCGCGGTGTGGCCTGCAACCCGGCCGCGATCGCCGCCAAGATGGCCGAACTGGCCCCGCACATCCACCCGGTGTGGGTGGTGTCGAAGAGCAACGAGGCCCTGCTGCCGCCCGGCACCGACTACGTCATCCCCGGCACCCGCCGCTACTGGGAGACCATGGCGACCGCCAAGTACCTGGTGAACAACGTCAACTTCCCCAACGCGGTGGTCAAGCGCCCGGACGCGATCCACCTCCAGACCCACCACGGCACCCCGCTCAAGCGCATGGGCCTGGACCAGATGGAGCACCCGGCCGCCGCCAAGGGCCTGGACTTCGACGCGCTGCTGGGCCGTATCGACAAGTGGGACTACAGCGTCAGCGCCAACAGCCACTCGACCCGTATGTGGGAGCGTGCCTACCCGGCCCGCTTCACCTCGCTGGACTACGGCTACCCGCGCAACGACGTCTTCTACACGGCCACCGCCGACGACGTCCGCGCCGCCCGCCGCCGCCTCGGCATCGCCCCCGGCAAGAAGGCCGTGCTGTACGCCCCGACCCACCGCGACTACGAGGCCGGCTTCACCCCCCGCCTGGACCTCGCGGAATTCGCCGACCGGCTCGGCGAGGACACGGTCCTGCTGGTGCGCGCGCACTACTTCTACGGCGGAGCCGCCTCCCCGCTCACCGGCCTGCGCCGCTCCGGCCGGATCATCGACGTCTCCTCCTACGACCCCGTCGAGGAGCTGTGCCTGGCCGCCGACGCGCTGGTCACGGACTACTCGTCGATCATGTTCGACTACGCCAACCTGGACCGCCCGATCGTCGTCTACGCCGACGACTGGGAGACCTACCGGACCACCCGCGGTGTCTACTTCGACCTGATGGAAGACCACCCCGGCCAGGTCGCGCGCACCCAGGAGGAGCTGACGGAGATCTTCGTCTCCGGCGCCTGGCAGGGCGAGTGCGCGGCGAAGGCACGGGCCGCGTTCCGCCGCCGCTTCTGCGAGTACGACGACGGCCGCGCCGCCGAACGGGTCGTACGCCGGGTGTTCCTCGGCGAGCCGGAGGACTCCCTGCCCCCGGTGCTCCCGCTCGAGGACCGCACCCCCGCCCCGACCCCCGAGGAGGCCTCGGCATGACGACCACGACCACGACCCCTGACGTCACGGTCACGGTCATCGTCTTCAACGACGCGGAGCGCCTGCCCCGGGCCGTGGAGTCGCTGCGCGCACAGACGCACGCGAACATCGAGATCATCATCAGTGACGACCACTCCACCGACGACACGCCCACCGTGGCGCGCCGGCTGGAGGCGCAGGACGAGCGCGTGCGCTACCTGCGGCTGCCGGAGAACAGCGGCGGCTGCAGCGCCCCGCGCAACCGGGCCGTCGAGATCGCCCGGGCGCCGTATCTGATGTTCCTCGACAGCGACGACGAACTCCCGCCCCGCGCGGTGGAGTTGCTGCTCGCCGCGCACCGTGAGCGCGAGGTCGACTTCACCATGGGCGCGGTCCGCCGCGTGCGGGTGGACAACGGCAGGCGCTCGACGTGGATGCCGCACCTGGTGACCGAGAGGCGCACCGTCGAGGGCATCGAGAAGGACCCGCGCCTGCTGTTCGAGCACCTGTCGACCAGCAAGATGTACGCGCGGTCCTTCCTCGACCGGCACGACCTGCGCTTCCCCGAGGGCATCCACTACGAGGACCAGCTGTTCTCGGCCCAGGCCTACTGCCTGGCGACGGCGTTCACGATCATCCCGGACCCGGTGTACGTCTGGTACATCGACCCGTTCGCGGCGGCCGCCTCGGCGTCCATCTCCAACCAGCGGCACAAGGTCCAGAACGTGGCGGACCGGGTCAAGGTCCAGCGCATGATCGACGACTTCCTGGTCGAGAGCGGGCACGCGGGGCTGCGCGAGGACAAGGACTTCAAGTTCCTCAAGCACGACTTCCGGATGTACGCGGGCGACCTGCCCTACCGCGACGAGGAGTGGATGCGCTCCTTCGCCGAGATCATGAACCCGTACCTGGACACGCTGGCCGACGGCGCCTACGCCCGGCTGCCGCGTCCGGAGCGGGTGGTGCTGGGGCTGCTGCGGGACGGCCGCCTGGCCGACGCCCAGCTCGCGGCGCGCGGTCTCGGCGACAAGGTGGCACCCCGCCAGGTCACGGCCGACGCGTCGGGCGTCCCGTACTGGGGCGGCGAGGTCCCGGCCACCGACCGCGCCCGCCGCGAACTGGACCTGTCCGACCTGGAGTTGGACACGCGTCCGTTCCCGAGTGCGCAGTTCCGCCACGAGATCACGGAGCTGAAGCGCGAGCGCGGGGCCGCCCTGACGCTCTCGATCCGCACGTACGACCCGGGCCTGCGCCTGCCGGTGGGCCCGCAGCGCGCGAGCCTGCTGCTGTCGCCCGGCAACAAGCGGATGACGGTCCCCTTCCGTCTCGACCCCATCAGCCCCGGCCTCTTCGAGGGCACGGTGCGCCTGGACCTGGCGGCGGCTCCCGTCCCGCTCCAGGGCTTCGAGGGCCTGCGGCACCCCCAGATCCGGCTCCAGCAGCAGGGTCTGGCCCACTCGGGCGTCCTGCTGGCCCCGCTGGACTTCCCGGCGGTCACGGCGCGCATCGAGTACCGCTCGGGCGCGACCCCGCACGACGTCACGATCGAGCCGGAGGGCCGCAACCCCGGCCGCCTGCAGATCCGCTGGCGCCCGGTGGGCGTGACGGCCAAGGTGATCCGCCCGGTCATCAAGAAGGTGGCGCGGCCCAAGATCCGTAAGGCGGCGAAGCTGCTGTCGAGCGTGCTCCGGTAGCCGTTCCGGTGCCGTTGTGCCGAAGGGGCGCGGGGACTTCCCCGCGCCCCTTCCGGCGTCACACCACGCGGTACAGGACCTGGTGCCCGGGACCCGTCGTCACCTTCTTCAACCCGGGTCCGGCCAGGCTCTTCGACCCGACGACCCACCGCACCTGGTACTTCCGCAGGATCGCCTGCCGTTCGGCGGCGGACGTGCCCGTGGCGAAGTAGTGCGACACCGCCGCGTCCCGCTGCTTCTCGTCCGGCAGGAAGAAGTCGGGATAGCCGGGCGTCACGGTGTACGGCCCGTACGCGGGGATCTGCCGCGCCGGGAACGTCTCTGCCATCACCACGTCGCCGTACTTCGCCCACGGCGTGATCCAGTGGTAGCCCACCCACGGCGTGTGGTACTTGTCCGCGACGGCCGACGGCAGCGCGCCCTTCGGGATCACGTACCCGAGCGTCCCGGCCTGCGTCCACGCCCCCACGGCCAGTACGGCGCCGAGCACGCACGCCCAGCCGGTCCTCGCCCACGCGCGGCTTCGCACCGCCGTCACGGCCTCCAGCGCGGCCGCGAGCTGGGCCGGGATCAGCGCGGCGGGCAGCGCGCGGCCCCAGGAGTAGTGGCCGGTCAGCCCGCCCGCGGCGAACATCAGCGCGCCCAGGGCGAAGAACAGCACCAGCGGGTCCCAGCGGTCGCGCCGAAAGCGCAGGACGAGGGCCGCCACGCCCAGCAGGACGAAGCCGAAGTGCCCGGCCAGCTGCTCGTAGAGCGGCTTGTGGATGGCCTCCAGGTCCGAGCCCGCCGAGAACAGGGAGAAGAAGTCGTAGTACGGCCACAGGCCCAGCAGCAGCATGCCCAGCGCCAGCGCGGCGGCCAGCCGCAGCAGCACCTGGCGGGAGGGCCGGGCCGCGATCACCATGGCCAGCGCGCCCAGGGACGAGACGACTCCGGTGAACTGGTGGCTGAGCAGGATCACGGCCCACAGCAGGCCCAGCGCCGCCCAGTGCGCCCATGCCACCGGCTCGCTCGCGCGCAGCGCGCGCGTCAGCCACGCCCAGAAGTGGAAGGTGAGGCCGATCGCGAACACGCTCGGGTACGACACCGTCAACGCCAGCGAGTTCAGGCCCACGAACCCGGACCAGTTGAACAGCACCGGGCCCCAGAGCAGGACCAGGCTCAGCAGGGCGAGGGCGGGTGCGGCGCGGTGGGCGCTGAGGGTGCGGACGTACCGCCACACGCCCGTGACCAGCAGGCCGAGGCCGACGACCGCGGCGATGCGCAGGACGACGAACACCGACAGGCCGGTGAGCTTGGCGACCAGGCCCAGCACCAGCATCCACGGCGAGTAGTACGGGCTCGGCGTGTCCGCGTCGACCAGCGGGTTGCCGGGATGCAGCAGGTTGTGGCGCAGGCGCTCGATGGTGGCCGCGTGCATGCCGAGGTCGCCCGCCCAGGGCAGGCGGACGATCACGAGGAGCAGCAGCACCACGACGAGAGCGGCGACGGCCTGGGGCAGGGCCCGGCCGGCCCGTGCGGTGGGGTTCTGCGGCGGCTCCGTGCGGCTCACGGGCTCGGTGTCAGACGGTGCGGCGTGCATCCTGCTGACCCTAGCCGAGGTTTCTTAACGGTCGGCAAGAAGCGAGACGCCCCGGGCCGCTGGGTGCCCGGGGCGTCTTCGGTGCCTTCCTTACGTGCGGACCTTACGAGTGCGTGCGCAGCAGCGTCCGCATCGTGCGCATCGCCACCGACAGGTTGGCGAGGTCGAAGGAGTCCGAGCTGCGGATCTCCTCCAGGGTGGTGCGCGCCCGGCCCAGGATCGCGGAGTTCTTCTGCTCCCAGGCCTCGAACCGCTGCCCCGGCGTCGAGGTGCCGTTGCCGGCCGCGAGCACGTCCGCAGTGAGCCCCGCGTGGGCCGCGTACAGGTCCTCGCGGATGGAGGCGCGGGCCATGGACTGCCAGCGGTCGTTGCGGGGCAGGTCGCTGATGCGGTCCATCAGCTGGGTGATGGACAGCCGGTCGGCGAGGTCGTAGTAGACGTCGGCGACGTCGAGCGGCTCCTTGCCCGTGCGGTCGGCCACCGAGACGATGTCCAGCGTCGGGAAGGCCGAGGAGAAACCGGCCACGCGCGTGGCGAGCTCGTCCGGGACGCCGACGGCGGACAGCTCGTCGTACACGTGCTGGTACCACTCCAGGTCCGCGCCGCGCAGCAGCTTCGGCAGCTCCTGCCAGACCCGCTCGACCCGCTCGGCGAAGAACTCGACCGTCTCGGCGAGCTGGAGCGGCTGCGGCCGGTTGTTGAGCAGCCAGCGCGTGCCGCGCTCGACCAGCCGGCGCGAGTGCAGCCGGATGCGGGTCTGGACGGCGGCGTCGACCCTGTTGTCCAGGGCCTCGACCGCGTCCCACACCGGAGCCGAGGAGAAGATGGCACGGGCCGCGGTCTGCGCCCGCACGACCTCCTCCAGGGAGGCACCGGTCTCCTCGCGCAGCCGGTGCAGATACGTCGTGCCGCCCGTGTTGACCGTGTCGTTGACCAGCACGGTCGTGGTGATCTCGCGGCGCAGCGGGTGGTTGTCGATCGCCTCGGCGAACCGCTCCCGCAGGGCCGTCGGGAAGTACGCGTGCAGCAGGCCGCGCAGGTACGGGTCGTCCGGCAGCGAGGTGCGCAGCAGCTCCTCGGCGACCGTGATCTTCGTGTACGCCAGGACGACGGCCGTCTCCGGGCTGGTCAGGCCCTGCGCCTGGCCGAGCCGCTCACGGATCTGGCGGTCGGTCGGCAGGAACTCCAGCGCCCGGTCCAGGTGCCCCTCGCGCACCAGGTGGCGCATGAACCGCTGCTGGGCGTGGAGCATGGCGCCCGCCTGCGAGAGGGCGTTGGCCAGGGCGGTGTTCTGCGCGTAGTTGTTGCGCAGCACCAGGGCGCCGACCTCGTCGGTCATCTCGGCGAGGAGCTTGTTGCGCTGCTTGACGGTCATGTCGCCGTCCGCGACCAGGCCGTTCAGCAGGATCTTGATGTTCACCTCGTGGTCGGAGGTGTCCACACCGGCACTGTTGTCGATCGCGTCGGTGTTGATCTTGCCGCCGTGCCGGGCGAACTCGATCCGGCCGAGCTGGGTCAGACCCAGGTTGCCGCCCTCGCCGACGACCTTGACGCGCAGGTCCTCGCCGTCGACGCGGATGGCGTCGTTGGCCTTGTCGCCGACGTCGGCGTTGGACTCGGCCGACGACTTCACGTACGTGCCGATGCCGCCGTTCCACAGCAGGTCCACCGGCGCGTGCAGGATCGCCTTCATCAGGTCGGCCGGGGTCATCTTGGTGACCTTGCCCTCGATGCCGAGGGCCTCGCGGACATGGGCGTTCACCGGGATCGACTTGGCGCTGCGCGGGAAGATCCCGCCGCCCGCCGACAGCAGCTCGGTGTTGTAGTCCGCCCAGGAGGAGCGGGGCAGCTCGAACAGGCGGCGGCGCTCGGCGTACGAGGTCTCCGCGTCCGGGGTCGGGTCGATGAAGATGTGCCGGTGGTCGAAGGCGGCGACCAGCCGGATGTGCTCGGAGAGCAGCATGCCGTTGCCGAACACGTCACCGGACATGTCACCGATGCCGACGACCGTGAAGTCCTGGCCTTGCGTGTCCACGCCCAGCTCGCGGAAGTGCCGCTTGACGGACTCCCAGGCGCCGCGCGCGGTGATGCCCATGCCCTTGTGGTCGTAGCCCGCGCTGCCGCCGGAGGCGAAGGCGTCGCCCAGCCAGAAGTTGTACTTCTCGGCGACCCCGTTGGCGATGTCCGAGAACGTCGCGGTGCCCTTGTCGGCGGCGACCACCAGGTAGGTGTCGTCGCCGTCGTGGCGGACCACGTCCTGCGGGGGCACGACCTCGCCGGCGACCATGTTGTCGGTGATGTCGAGCAGCGCCGAGATGAACGTCTTGTAGCTGGCGACGCCCTCGGCCAGCCACGCGTCGCGGTCCTTGGCCGGGTCCGGCAGCTGCTTGGCGACGAAGCCGCCCTTGGCGCCGACCGGCACGATGACGGTGTTCTTCACCATCTGCGCCTTGACCAGGCCGAGGATCTCGGTACGGAAGTCCTCACGCCGGTCGGACCAGCGCAGACCGCCGCGCGCGACCTTGCCGAAGCGCAGGTGCACGCCCTCGACGCGCGGCGAGTACACCCAGATCTCGAACGCCGGGCGCGGCGCGGGCAGGTCGGGGATGGCCTGCGGGTCGAACTTCATGGAGACGTAGTCGTGCGGCGTGCCGTCGCCCTTCTCCTGGAAGAAGTTCGTGCGCAGCGTCGCCTTGATGACGGTGAGGAAGGACCGCAGGATCCGGTCCTCGTCCAGGCTCGCCACCTGGTCCAGGGCCGCGTCCAGCTCCTCCAGCAGCGCGTCCGTGATCTCCAGGCCGGCCTTCTGCCGGTCCGGCGACATCCGCGCCTCGAACAGCGAGACGAGCAGCCGGGTGGTGTGGACGTTGTTGCGGAGGGTGTCCTCCATGTAGTCCTGCGAGAAGGTCGAACCGGCCTGGCGCAGGTACTTGGCGTAGGCACGCAGCACCATCGCCTGCCGCCAGGACAGCCCGGCGCCCAGCACGAGCGCGTTGAAGCCGTCGTTCTCGGCCTTGCCGGTCCAGGTGGCGGCGAAGGCCTCCTGGAAGCGGTCACGGGCGTCGTCGCCGAGGTGCTCCCCGCCGCCCGCCGCCTGGGGCACGCGCAGACCGAAGTCGTAGATCCACGCGGTCGTACGGTCCGAGCAGCGCAGCTCGTAGGGCCGCTCATCGGTGACCTCGACGCCGAGGCGGCTGAGCACCGGCAGCACCTGCGAGAGGGAGACCGAGCCGCCCTTCTGGTAGATCTTGAACCGGCGCTCCTCGGGACCCGCGCCCACCGGCTCGTACAGGCTCAGGCTGAAGGCCTTGTCCCCGCCGAGCTGCTCCAGGTGGACCAGGTCGGCGACCGCGGCACGCGGCGTGTGGTCGGCCTTGTAGCCCTCGGGGAACGCGGTGCCGTAGCGGCGCAGCATCTCGGCCGCGTGCTCCTCGCCGCACTCGGCGGTCAGCGCCTCGGCGAACGCGTCGGCCCAGGAGCGGGCGGCCTCGACGAGACGGGCCTCGATGCGGTCGCGGTCGGCGTCCGACAGCTCGGGCAGCACGGTGCCCGGCGGGACGCGGACGACGAAGTGCAGCCGGGACAGGATCGATTCGGTGTTCCAGGCGGTGAAGTCGACGCTGATGCCGCCGAGCTCCTCCTTGAGGATGTCGATGATCCGCAGCCGGACACCCGTGGTGTAGCGGTCGCGCGGGAGGTAGACGAGGGCCGAGTAGTAGCGCCCGTACTCGTCCTGGCGCAGGTACAGCCGCAGCCGGCGGCGCTCCTGGAGGTAGAGCACGGAGGTGACGATGGACTGGAGCTCGGCGACGGGCGTCTGGAACAGCTCGTCGCGCGGGTAGGTCTCCAGGATCTGGAGCAGGTCACGGCCGTCGTGGCTGTTCGGCGAGAACCCGGCGCGGTGCAGCACCTCGTCGACCTTGCGGCGGACGACGGGGACCCGGCGCACGGAGTCGGTGTACGCGGCGGACGAGAAGAGCCCGAGGAACCGCCGCTCGCCGACGACGTTGCCGTCCGCGTCGAACTTCTTGACCCCGACGTAGTCCAGGTACGACGGCCGGTGCACGGTGGCCCGGCTGTTCGCCTTGGTCAGAACGAGGAGCTTGTGCTCGCGGGCCTTGGCGCGGGCGTCGGCCGACAGCCGCTCGAAGGACGGGCTGACCGGGTGCTGATCGTCCTCGGCGTGCTGCGGGTCGGAACGCAGGACGCCGAGGCCGGTGCCGGGCACGGCGGCGAGCGTGTCGTCGTCGCGCAGCTCGTACTCGCGGTAGCCGAGGAAGGTGAAGTGCTCGTCGGACAGCCAGCGCAGCAGCTCGCGCGCCTCCTCGACCTCGGCCTTGGCCAGGTCGCCGGGGGCGGGGTCGGCCGGCAGCTCGTCGGCGATCCGGGTCGCCGTGGCGCGCATCTTCTCCCAGTCCTCGACGGCCTCGCGGACGTCGGACAGGACGCGCAGCAGATCGGCGGTGATCTGCTTCAGGTCGGCGCGGTCCGTCTCCCGGTCGATCTCGACGTGGATCCAGGACTCGAAGTGCGCGTCGTGCGGGAGGTCGCCGGCGGGCGGGGTCGGCAGGACCTCCAGCAGATTGCCGGTCAGATCACGCCGGACGACGAACTGCGGATGGACGACGACGTGGATGCCGCGTCCCTGCCGGGTCAGCTCATTGGTGACCGAGTCGACCAGGAAGGGCATGTCGTCGGTGACGACCTCGACCACGCTGTGGCTGCAGGTCCACCCGTTCTCCTCCACGGTCGGGGTGTGGACCCGCACGTTCGCCGTGCCCTGGGGGCGGGTCTCGGCGAGACGGTAGTGGGAGACCGCGGCGCCGAAGACGTCGACCGGGTCGCGGTCGGCGAGGTCTTCCGGGGCGGTGTGCAGGTAGTACCGCTGGAGGAACGCGAGCACGGACTCGCTGTCCGGGGTGTCCGGGGAGCCCTCGCCCGCGGTCCCGGTCGGTAGGTGCCCCCCGACCGGGCTGTTCTCAGCTACCCGGGCGGCCCTTCCGAGCAGCTCGGCCTTGGCTTCGTCCAGCTTGGTCTGCATTGTCCTCTGACTCCTGTCGCGCGCCGTTGCGTGACGTAGAAGGAAGTACGGTCTCTTTCCCTCCGGCTCGACGCCACAGCCCGGGGTGTCCGGACCGCTCAGACGCTATGCCGCGAGGTGAGATGAGCGGGAGGAAATCGGCCATTGTCGTCACACCCGTCAGGTGTGACGCTGCTCTCGGCACGGCCATGTCCAGGGTTGCCCGCGGCGCCCCGGGAGCTCCTGCGGCCCCGCCCCGCCCGCGAAGACCAGCGACCGCCGCCCGGCCACGGAGGTGTTCCGTGCAACCCGGGCGCAAGGCAGGGACACGATCGTCCCCGCGAACTATCGCGCTGATCACGCCACAAGGCTATCGCTCCTCACCCCGGGCCCGTCATGAGCCGTATGTGTACAAAACAGGGGGTCGAAGTTTGACGTTCTGCACAGCGGCAGGGCGGGCCCGAGTGACGTATCCGGCGGGGACGGCCGCGGGTAGCCGGGAGGCCGGTCCGGGTAGGTCTCAGTGTCAGGTCGCGCCGCGAGATCCCCGACCTCACCCTGAGAGCACACCCTGCCTGCCCGGAGGAGCCGACATGCCCGCGAAGATCCTGATCGTCACCGGCGACGCAGCGGAGTCCCTGGAAGTCCTCTACCCCTATCAGCGCCTGCTGGAGGAAGGCTACGAGGTCCATATCGCCGCTCCCTCCCGCAAGACCCTGCGCTTCGTCGTCCACGACTTCGAACCCGGCTACGACACCTACACGGAGAAGCCCGGCTACACCTGGCCCGCCGACCTGGCCTTCGCCGACGTCGACCCCGGCGAGTACGTCGCCCTCGTCGTCCCCGGCGGCCGCGCCCCGGAGTACCTGCGCAACGACCCCGAACTGCGCAAGATCCTCAAGGCGTTCTTCGACGCCGACAAGCCCGTCGCCCAGATCTGCCACGGTCCTCTGCTCACCGCGGCGATCGACACCCTGCGCGGCCGCAGGGTCACCGCGTACCCCGCCCTGGAACCGGACATGCAGGCGGCCGGCGCGGGCTTCCAGGACACCGAGGCGGTCGTCGACGGCACCCTGGTCTCCTCCCGTGCCTGGCCGGACCACCCGGCCTGGATGCGCGAGTTCCTGAAGGTCCTGCGGGCGGCGGCACCGGCGGGCTGAGGGGCGCGAGGGAGAGCGGGGGCGGGTGGGCGCAGCGGCCGTACCTCCCGCAGCGGTGCCGCCCCCGGCTACGCCGCTATTCGCTCTGCCTCCTGCACCGCCTCCGCCAGCGTGTCCACCACCGGCACGCCCACGGCCTCCAGGCTGTCCCGGCTGTGCGACCCCCCGGTGTACAGCACGGCCCGCGCCCCCACCTCGCGCGCCGCGACCGCGTCGTCCGCCGCGTCCCCGATCACCACGGTCCGCGCGGGCTCCACGCCCGTCCCGAGCGCCGCCAGATGCCGCACCATGTGCGCGGCCTTGCTCCCCCCGGACGGGCCCGTACGCCCGTCGACCCGCAGGAACTGCGCCTCGATGCCGAACCCCCGCACGAGCGGCACCAGTTCCTCGTGTCCGTACATGCTCAGCAGGGACTGGCTGTGCCCGGCTGTTCTCCATCCGGCGAGCAGCTCCGCCGCCCCGTCGGTCAGCCCGCAGCGCTCCCGCTGCTCCGCGTAGTGCCGATGGAACACCCCGTCCATCAGCTCCCACTCGGCCTCCGTCGGCAGCCGCCCGAGCAGCCGCTCGTAGAACTTCGGCACCGGCACGCAGTACAGCGCCCGGTATTCCTCCATCGTGATCGGCGCGAGCCCCAGCTCGGCGAAGGCCGCGTTCGTCGCCCCGATGATCGCGTCATTGTCGTGGAACAGCGTGCCGTTCCAGTCCCAGACGATGTGCGCGCTTCCGTGCATCCCCATGCCGAAAACCGTACTCGCCCCCACTGACAATCACCCCGGCCGCACGCCCCGGGCCGACGACGGGCCGGACGTCAGGCGCCCCGCCCGACCAGATGGGGGATCTCCTGCGTCGCGAACCACAGCAGCTCGTGGTCGTCCGCCCCGTCCACGACGGACTGCGCGTCGTCGTCCCCGCCGTCCGCCGCCGCCAGCGCCTGCGCCGCCGCGGCCACGTCCTGCTCCGCGTCGTCGGCGTCGACGTGCACGGCTGCCGCCTTCGCGAGCGGCACGCCTGACGCCACGGTCACCTCGCCCGGCGCGGACGGGTCCGGCCCCCGGTCCGGACCGGCGCTCGCGGCACCGTCCGGCACGTCCACGGCGACCACGACCCGGCGCCGCGCCGCGCCCGAATCCGCCGCCAGCCGCCGCAGCGAGGCCAGCGCGGCCTGCCCGAGCGCGGCGTACTCCAGCTCCTCGACGTCCTCGGAGACGTACCACGCGCGCAGCGCGGGTGTGACGGCGTACGCGACGAAGGGGCCGCTCCCCAGCTCACCCGTCTTGTGCGCCTCGGCGAGCGCGGGAAGGGTCAGGGGGACGTAGACGCGCATGGTGGCCGCTCTTTCCTGATCAAGGGCTCGAAGGCTTCAGGATACGTGCGCGGGTCCTCTTTCGAGTCCCTGCCCACACCCGTGAACCCGTGGACACCGGGCCACGCATTCACCCGGTGCGCCCCCGTGATTCCGGGGTTCCAGGACCCACGGGTCCCCCGGATAGGCGAACTTCTCCGCCCCTGCCCGCAGCGCACCGCCGCCCTTGCCACCCGGCTCCGCGCCCCGTACAAGATCCCCACCAGCGAGTTACCGACCGGTATCAACCGAGCCCGCCGAACGGGGACCCCATGAACAAGGTCATGAGCCGTACCGTCCAGCCCCGCCCGCGCCACCGCCCGCCGACCCGCCACGACACCCGCCGCCCCGGCGGCGCCCCGCCCCGCAAGCCGCCGACGAGGAGCGCCCGCGACACACCGGCGCCCGCCAGGACGGCCGGCCCGCCCCTCAGGGCCCCGGAGACGGCCCAGCCCCCACAGCGCCCCACCGACGTCTTCGCGGACCGCCTCCTGGCCGTCCTGAGCGGTCAGCGCCCCGTCCACTGGATGCTCCGCCACACCGCCGGCCGCGCCTACGACGACCTGGCCCGCCTCGCCGAACGCGGCCCCCTGCGCACCCACGGCGCCCGCCCCGTCGTCCGGGACATCGGCTACTACGTCCCCTGCGACGGCGCCCTGGAGGTCTTCGCCCGCATCTCCGCCGGCAGCCGGCTCCGCGCGCTGGCCTTCCGCCTGGAACTGGGCCAGGACCTCCGCTGGCGCTGTACGGCGGTGGAAACCGGAGCCCGCTCCCAGCCATCCCCGTAGCCCCCCACAACCGCCGCCGAGGCCCGGCGAACCCCGACACGGGCACCATGACGAAGGGCCGGGCTCCCCCGAGGGAGCCCGGCCCTGCTCAGCCGCTCTGCGACCGCGCGCGCGTCACTTCTTGCGGCGCCGTCCGCCCTTGGCCTGGCGACGGCGCTCGGCGCGCGTCAGGCCGTCCGACTCGGACCGCACCGGCTCGTCGTCCTCCAGGTCGCGCTCGACGACGCCGCCCTCGCCGTCCACCGTCGGCGCGGAGAAGTGCAGATCCCGCCGCTGCGGCACGTCCAGACCCTTCGCGCGGATCTCGGGACGGGCCCCCGCCTGGGCCGGGACCGTGTCCTGGACGCCCTCGGCAACCGGCTCGGCGGCCTCGACGGGGACCTCCTCGACCTGCTGCTCGACCTGGACCTCCAGGTTGAACAGATAGCCGACGGACTCCTCCTTGATGCCCTCCATCATCGCGGTGAACATGTCGAAGCCCTCGCGCTGATACTCGACCAGCGGGTCCTTCTGCGCCATCGCGCGCAGGCCGATGCCCTCCTGGAGGTAGTCCATCTCGTAGAGGTGCTCGCGCCACTTGCGGTCGAGGACCGACAGCACGACCCGGCGCTCCAGCTCCCGCATGATCTCGGAGCCGAGCTGCGCCTCCCGGGACTCGTACTGCTCGTGGATGTCCTCCTTGACGGACTCGGAGATGAACTCGGCCGTCAGACCGGCCCGGTCGCCGGCGGCCTCCTCCAACTCGTCGATATCGACCTTCACTGGGTAGAGCTGCTTGAAGGCGCCCCACAGCCGGTCCAGATCCCAGTCCTCCGGGAAGCCCTCGGCGGTCTCCGCGCTGACGTACGCGTCGATCGTGTCGTCCATGAAGTGCTGGACCTGCTCGTGCAGGTCCTCGCCCTCCAGCACGCGGCGGCGCTCGCCGTAGATGACCTCGCGCTGCCGGTTGAGCACCTCGTCGTACTTCAGGACGTTCTTACGGGTCTCGAAGTTCTGCTGCTCGACCTGCGACTGCGCGGACGCGATCGCGCGCGTGACCATCTTGTTCTCGATCGGCACGTCGTCCGGCACGTTCGCCATGGACATCACGCGCTCGACCATCTGGGCCTTGAACAGGCGCATCAGGTCGTCACCGAGGGAGAGGTAGAACCGGGACTCGCCCGGGTCGCCCTGACGGCCGGAACGACCGCGCAGCTGGTTGTCGATACGGCGCGACTCGTGCCGCTCCGTGCCGAGGACGTACAGCCCGCCGAGGTCCTCGACCTCGTCCTTCTCGGCCTTGACCGCCTGCTCGGCCTTCTCCAGGGCGGCGGGCAGCGCCTGCGCCCACTCCTCGATGTGCTCCTCGGGGTCCAGGCCGCGCTGGCGCAGCTCCGCCTCGGCGAGGTCCTCGGGGTTGCCGCCGAGCTTGATGTCCGTACCACGGCCGGCCATGTTGGTCGCCACGGTCACGGCGCCCTTGCGGCCGGCCTGCGCGACGATCGACGCCTCGCGCTCGTGCTGCTTGGCGTTGAGCACCTCGTGCTGGATGCCGCGCTTGGAGAGCTGCTGCGAGAGGTACTCCGACTTCTCGACGGAGGTCGTGCCGACGAGGATCGGCTGGCCCTTCTCGTGCTTCTCCGCGATGTCGTCGACGACCGCCTCGAACTTGGCGACCTCGGTGCGGTAGATCAGGTCCGACTGGTCCTTGCGGATCATCGGCCTGTTGGTCGGGATCGGGACCACGCCGAGCTTGTAGATCTGGTGGAACTCGGCGGCCTCGGTCATCGCCGTACCGGTCATGCCGGAGAGCTTCGAGTAGAGGCGGAAGAAGTTCTGGAGGGTGATCGTGGCGAGCGTCTGGTTCTCGTCCTTGATGTCCACCCCCTCCTTCGCCTCGATCGCCTGGTGCATGCCCTCGTTGTAGCGGCGGCCTGCGAGGATACGGCCCGTGTGCTCGTCGACGATCATGACCTCGCCGTCGATGACGACGTAGTCCTTGTCCTTCTTGAACAGTTCCTTGGCCTTGATGGCGTTGTTCAGGTAGCCCACCAGCGGGGTGTTCACCGACTCGTAGAGGTTGTCGATGCCCAGCCAGTCCTCGACCTTGCTGACGCCGTTCTCGTGGATGGCGACGGTGCGCTTCTTCTCGTCGACGTCGTAGTCGCCGGTCTCCTCGACGCCCTTGAGCGGGTTGCCGGCCTCGCCCTTCTTCAGGCGCGTGACGAGCTTGGCGAAGTCGCCGTACCACTTGGTGGCCTGGTCGGCCGGGCCGGAGATGATCAGCGGCGTACGGGCCTCGTCGACCAGGATGGAGTCGACCTCGTCGACGATGGCGAAGTTGTGGCCGCGCTGCACCAGCTCGTCCTTCGACCACGCCATGTTGTCGCGCAGGTAGTCGAAGCCGAACTCGTTGTTCGTGCCGTACGTGATGTCGCATTCGTACTGCTCGCGGCGCTGGGCCGGCGTCATGTTGGCGAGGATGCAACCGACGGACAGACCCAGGAACTTGTGGACGCGGCCCATCATCTCGGAGTCGCGCTCGGCCAGGTAGTCGTTGACCGTGATGAGGTGGACGCCGTCACCGGACAGCGCGTTCAGATACGCGGGCAGCGTGCCGACGAGGGTCTTGCCCTCGCCGGTCTTCATCTCGGCCACGTAGCCGAGGTGGAGGGCGGCGCCACCCATCATCTGCACGTCGTAGTGCCGCTGGCCGAGCACGCGCTTGGCGGCCTCGCGGACGGTGGCGAACGCCTCGGGGAGCAGGTCGTCCAGGCTCTCACCGTCGGCGTACCGCTGCTTGTACTCCTCGGTGAGGGCCCGCAGCTCGGCGTCGGAGAGGTCGACGAAGTCCTCTTCGATGGAGTTGACCTGGTCCGCGATGCGGTGCAGCTTGCGCAGGATCTTGCCTTCGCCTGCACGCATGATCTTCGAGAGGACGGACACGGGGGTATGTCTCCTTGCCGGTCGGGCCTGGGACGGTCGGTTTCCATTGGACGTACTGAGCAACGGCCATCGTATGCGAGGACCCGGCTGGGCCGGGAGGCCTGGCGGCCCGACGGCTTGCCTCATCCAGGACAACGGACGGGGCACGGGGATAGTGCCGCATCGGAGCGAGGAATTGCGCGAAATGTGATCACGCGCTCACGCATAGCGAAAAACGATGGCCCGCGCGCGGGACGCCCAGCACAATCGGTCGATGGAACCCGTCACTCTCACCACGGACCGCCTGGTCCTGCGCACGGTCGGCCCGCACGACACCCAGGCGGTCTACGAGGCCGCCCAGGACCCCGGCATCCAGCGCTGGACCACCGTCCCCTCCCCCTACCTGCCCGAGCACGCGAACGGTTTCACCCAGCAGTTGGTCCCCGAGGGCTGGGAACAGGGTTCGATGTTCACCTTCGGCGTCTTCCTGCCGGGCGGGGAACTCGCCGGAATGCTCGGTCTCACCATGCGTTCGCTCGGCGTGGCGGAGGTCGGCTTCTGGGGAACGGCGGAGCACCGCGGGCGCGGCTACGTCACCGAGGCCACGCTCGCGGCCTGCCGGTGGATCTTCACCGCGGTCGGTGTCGACCGGGTCGAATGGCGCGCCGAGGTCGGCAACCACCCCTCCCGCGCGGTGGCCGAGCGCGCGGGCTTCACCATCGAGGGCACCCTGCGCTCCGCGGTGAACAACAAAGGGGTACGGCGGGACTGCTGGGTCGGCTCGCTGCTCCCCTCGGACCTGGGCCTGCCCTCCACGGCACCGTACCTGCCGGCCCGCGGCTGAGCCGCCCGGGGCGAAAGCCCAGCTCAGCACGGATTGTCAGTGGCAGCCTCTAGGGTCCGGGGCATGACGACCCTTCCGCGCCCGACCATCTCCCTCACCGCGGACGACGCCCGCCGCATCGCCCTGCGGGCCCAGGGCTTCCTCGGCGCGCCCGACCGGCGGGCCGGTGTCCGCGGGGTGCTGCGCCACCTCGGCGCGGTCCAGCTCGACACGATCTCGGTCCTGGCCCGCTCCCACGAACTCGTGCCCTACGCCCGCCTGGGCGCCGTCGGCCGCAAGACGGTCGAATCGGCCTACTGGCACGACACGCACGCCTTCGAGTACTGGTCGCACGCGGCGTGCATCCTCCCGGTCGAGGAGTGGCCGCACTTCGCCTTCCGCCGCCGCGCCTACCGTCATCGCCCGCACTGGAACCACGATCTGCCCGACGGCGTGTACGACCAGGTCATCAAGCAGCTGCGCGCGGAGGGCCCGCTGACCTCCACGGAGCTGGGCGGCGCGAAGAGGACGAACGAATGGTGGGACTGGTCGGGCACCAAGGTCGCCGTGGAGCGCGCGCTGATGTACGGCGAGGTGGTCTGCGTGCAGCGGCGCGGCTGGAAGCGGGTGTACGACCTCGCCGAGCGTGCGATCCCGGACACGCTGCTGCACGACGAGCTGGACGACACCGAGTGCCTGCGCCGCCTGGTCCGGCTGGCCGGCGAGTCCCTGGGCGTGGGCACGCGCGCGGACATCGCCGACTACCACCGTCTCAAGGGCGAGCAGGTCGACGGGGTGATCGCCGACTCGGGCCTGGTGCCGGTCGAGGTCGAGGGCTGGGGCAGGCCCGCCTGGGCCGACCCGGCGGCCCTCGCGACCCCGCCGCGCGGCCGGCACCGGACCACGCTGCTGTCGCCGTTCGACTCACTGATCTGGGAGCGGGCGCGCACGGAGCGGATCTTCGGCTTCACCCACCGCCTGGAGGCGTACGTCCCCAAGCCGAAGCGGGTCTACGGCTACTTCGCGATGCCGGTGCTGGCGGGCGGCCGCCTGGTCGGACGGGTGGATCCGGCCCGCGAGGGCCGCACGCTGGTGGCCAAGCAGGTCACTGTGGACGAGCTGAAGGCCGTCCCGGCGGTCGCACAGGCCCTGGTCGAGGCGGCGAGCTGGGTGGACTGCACGGACGTCCGCGTGGAGCGCGTGGCGGCACCGGAGCTGCGCGAGCCCCTGGTCAGGGAACTCGCCCGCGCCCTCGGCTGACCTCCGCAGGATCCGCCGCCGTCGTCCGCTACCGGATCTCGAGGATCTTCTCCCGCATCGCGTAGACCACCGCTTCCATCCTGGAGTGCAGCTGGAGCTTCTCCAGGATGTTGCGGACGTGGTTCTTCACGGTGTTCTCGGAGATGAACAGCTCTTTGGCGATGTCCCGGTTGTTCATCCCCGTCGCGACGAGCTTGAGGACCTCCAGCTCCCGGTCGGTCAGCCGCGGCGCGGGCACCAGGCGGCGCTCGTCGGTGCGCTGGATCATCGACTTGAACTCGGTGAGGAGCTTGGACGCCATGGACGGGCTGATCTGGGACTGCCCGTCGGCCACCGCGCGAATGGCGGTCGCCACCTCGTCGGTGGAGATCTCCTTGAGGAGGTATCCGGTCGCCCCCGCCTTGATCGCGTCGTAGAGGTCGGCCTCCTCGTCGCTGATCGTCAGCATGATGATCTTCGCGCTGGGGGCGACCTCCTTGATGGAGGTGCAGGCCTCGATCCCACCCCGCTTGGGCATGCGGACGTCCATCAGCACGATGTCGGGCAGCAGGTCGGCGGCCTTCTCCACGGCCTCGGCGCCGTCGCCGGCCTCGCCGATGACCTGGATGTCCTCCTCGGCCGCCAGCACGATCTCCAGGCCCCGCCGGAAGAGGGCGTGGTCGTCCACGACCAGGACCCTGATCGGCTCCCTGCGTGAGGAGCCCGCGTCCGGGCCCCTGCCGATGACACCGTCGTCGGCGTCTTCGTCCCGCATCGGTCCGAAGGTGTCCGCCATCGTTCCTCCCCCTGAAGGCTGTGGCCTGTTGTCCCGCGCCATCGCCAACCCAAGGCAACGGCCCACCGGTTGGGCCGGTTCGGCCATGATTTCATGCTCGGGCGACGCAGAGGTGACATGTGGGGCGTGAACTGGTCGCACACCGGTGCCCCTGGGGGCGCACACGCGCTGCCAGGGGCACCGGTTCCGCTTCTTCCGGGTGGATCAGCCGCCCAGCGTGCCCCCCGCCGCGGGGGCCTGCGCCTCAGCGACCATCTGGTCCTGGTCGAGATGGATCACGCCGTAGTCGTAGGCGTGGCGCCGGTAGACGACGCTCGGTTGCTTCGTCTCGGCGTCGACGAACAAGTAGAAGTCGTGCCCGACCAGCTCCATCTCATAGAGGGCCTGGTCGAGGGTCATCGGTGAGGCGACGTGGGTCTTCTCGCGGACGATGAGGGGACCCTCACCCTTGACCTCCAGCGAGCCGATCTTCTTCGTCGGCACCCCGTCCATGTCTTCTTCGTGGACGGGCAGGCCGTTGCCGTTCAGCGTCGCCGCGCCGGGGACGTGGTCGGGAACCTCGGCCGCCGAGATCCGGCGGGCGCCGCGCCGCGAGAAACGCTTGTCGTGCTGCTTGCGCAGCCGGGCGTCCAGCTTCTCCGCCGCCAGGTCGAGTGCCGCGTACGGGTCGCTGGCCGCCGCTTCCGCCCGGATCACCGGACCGCGGGAGCGGAGGGTGATCTCCACCCGGTCACAGCGGTCGGCCTGTCGGGGGTTGGGCTCCTTGGACACCTCGACGTCGAGGCTGATCACCTTGCCGTCGAGCTTCTGGATCTTCTCCAGCTTCAGCTTCTCGGCCACGTGCTTGCGGAACCGCTCGGGCACCTCGGTCTTGCGGCCCTTGACGACGATGTCCACGCAGAACTCCGTTCCCGGATCGCTCCGCTCGGTCGGCGGAGCAACTCCCTTTTGCACCAGGTCCGGTGATCACCGGACCTCGGACCTCGGTGACTTCACCTCCTCCTCCCCCATGGGCGAGATCTCCACCCCATGGGCGCGGGTGATTGCGGAAAACCCGCGCCACGGCATTCGGATATGAGAGGTGTGGCCTGCGCCTTTCCTCACAACCGAACATATCTCGCCCGGACGGATGTCGTCACCCTCTACTGCGGCGTACCTCCGTTCAGGTGAAATTCCCCTCTCGCCACCTGCAACGATGCAGGTGGACGGTCAGTTCCTGTTTATTTCGAAAGAATCCCGAGGAGCGGCGACCACGGCCGCACGGAGCGCGTACGCGAGGGTGTTCGACGCCGTCATTTCCGGTGCACCATGCACCCACTTCCCGTCGTCCGACCGCGTTCCGCTCTGTCGTTCTTCCCTTCCTTCCCGAGTTACGGCCGCGTACACGGAGGTTCTCACTCCGCGCCCCTCTTCTCGACTCGACAGGGCCGTATCCCGCAGTGCCCGCGCCGCCTCCGCGAGGCTGGCGCCGGTGGTGATCAGGTCGTCCACGAGCACGACCCGTCCCCCGTCCAGCAGTCGGCCGCCGCCCGCCGTCACCTCCAGCGCGCCGGAGAGGTTCTCCAGGCGCTGTCGCGCGTCGAGTGCGGCCTGGTCCGCCACCGGCCGGCGCTGGCGCAGTACGGCCGCCACCCGGGCCGGCGTCCCGGCACGCCGCAGCTCCCCGGCCGCCGCGAGCGCCATCCGTCGGACCGGATCGTGTCCGCGCGCCCGCACGGCCCACCGCGCGGAGGGCACGGGGACGAGCACCACTGTCCGCTCACCCGCGGCCCCACCCGGCCGGCCGCCGGTGCCGGCGCCTCCGCCGTCCGGACAGTCGCGGGCACCGGCGCCGCTCCTCCCGCCGAGCCCCGCCCGCACGGCCCCCGCCAGAGCCCCGCCCAGCACTCCCGCAAGAGCCAGCGCGCCCCGCTCCTTGTGCGCCAGCAGCAGTTCCCGCACCTCCTGCGCGTACGGAGCCGCCGCGTACACCACCGGCAGCCCGGTCGGCTCCGGCATCGGCCGCACCCGCCGCGGCGCGCGCCCGTCCAACACGGCCCGGCACCGCGGGCAGAGCAGCGTACGTGGTGCTCCGCAGCCCGCGCAGTCGGCCGGCAGCACCAGGTCGGTGAGGTCCCGCCACCACCCCCGCATGCCCACCACTGTGCCAACGCCGCAGCCGCCCTGCCACCCCTGTGGACAACGCCCTGTGGACAACCCGAGGCACCGCACAACGCCCATCACCCATACGAGTGAACAGGGAGATGACGGGGTGCGGGACAAGGTGCGGGACCAGGGGTGCGGAACGCCGCGCTCGGCGCTACCGCGGCCGCGCACGGCCCCGCAGGCGGCAGGGCCGTCAGCCCGGATAGACCGGTGCCGTTCCGTCCTTGTCCACCTTCTGCCACTGCGCTCCGGACGGCAGCCGTACGATCCCGTCGTCCTCCGAGTAGGCCACCAGCGGCACCCGCTCGTCCTCGGACGCGGCGATGGCCTTGACGCCGGTGAGCGCACCGGGCGCCGGACCGTCCAGCGTGGAGCCGTCGACCTGGACGTACCGCATCTGCAACACGCCGCCCTGCTCCCGGCCCACCGCGAGCAGCCTGCTGTCCCCGGCCCACGACATGGCGCTGACCTGCTCCAAGTCCGGCGCCGCCGAACGCAGTTCCACCACCGAGGTGCCCTGTCCGGTGCCGTCGTCGCGCTGGATCCGGCCGATGAGCAGGGACTGCTCGCCGCCCTTCTTCTCCACGACCAGTGCGATCCGTACCCCGTCGGCCGCCACCCGGGCGTCCTTGATCCGGCCGGACAGCTCCGGGACCGCGACCTCCTGCGGCTTGGCGGCACCCTGCTCCACGACGTACAGGCGCGCGTGGTGCGGGTCGCGGTCGGCCACCCACAGGTCGCCGCGGGCGTCCCAGCTCGGTGTCGTCAGCCGGTCGCCCTCGGTCGGGCCCGCGCTGGTCACCAGCGCGTTGCCGAGCGAACCGCCCGAGGCCAGCGACGTCACGTACAACGACTTCCCGGCGTCACCGACGCCGGCCGCACTGTGCTCGTCGCGCGAGACGGCAACCGACTCCAGGCCCTTGTCGCTCTCACCGAACACACCCGGCACCGGAAGCGCTCCGGTAGCCGTGCTCCCCGTCGGCATCCGCACCAACCGGTGCTTGCCGTCGAGGAAGTACAGGTACTCCGGGCTCTTGGCCGACCCGTGCCAGGCGGCTGACTCGGCGCGCTCCTCGCTCAGGTCGCACAGCCTGCGGCCGTCGGCGCCCTGCAGCTCGACCGACTCCAGCGTCGGCGCCAGGTTCCGCAGCGTGAACAGCACCTGCGTCGCCATCTCGGTGCACTTGCCCGGCGTGACCTGGGACGCCTTGAGGTTCAGCGGCACCGTCAGCTTGTTCTGGTCGTCGGGCGCCAGCCCCGACACGTCCTTCTGCAAGGCCGTACCGGTCGGGAACCCGGACCTGACGACCGGGCCGAGCCAGCTGGTCGGGCCGTTCAGCAGCGAGCGGACCATCTGCGTCATCGCGTCGACCTTGCTGCGTACGAACACCGGATCGGCCACCGCCGCCGGCTGCCCGCTCGGCCCGCCCGTCGTGTCCGAGGCGAAGTAGTACTTGTCGACGGACGTGTAGTTGCGCTGGAAGTCCGACTTGCCCATCACGACGCCGTCGGGCAGCCCGTCGATGCGCCACTGTCCGGTCTTGGTGCTCCGCGTGAGGTGCACCTTCTTGCGGTAGGAGCCGTCGGTGGGCTCGTACGCCTGCTGCGCGTCCACGGTCGCGACCTGGGTGCCCGCGAGGACACAGGTGACGCTGTCGGTCGGCTCCTGGCCGGCGCCCGCGCGGCAGTCGGTCTCGATGCTCGGCCCGTTCGCGAGGACCGTGGTCGACCGCTCCGGGCGCCACCTGCGCGCCGCGTCGTCCGACAGATACTTGCGAGCCGTGTCGTACGAGGGATCGTCGCTGGTCAGTGCCTCCAGGAAGCCCTGCATGATCTCGGCCGGACCCGCGCCCTCGGCCGGCGGCATCGCGAACACCCGCACCCCGGTGTCCTGCCGGGGCGTGGACTCCACGTTCCGCAGGTCCCCGCTGTCGGGCATCGAGGCACACCCCGCCAGCAGGACGACTCCCAGAGCGGCGTACGCCACCGCGCGCCCGGGTCTTTGCCGGGCGCCCCCCTTGCGGTCAGCGGCCACGAAATGCCTCCCCTGGCTGGGTCGAGTCCTCCGGTGCGGCCGCATCCGGCCGGGCCGCATCCATACTGGCCGCGGATCCCGCGGCGGGCCCCTCGTCCGGGCGCCGCACACCGCCGCTGGGGCGGGGCACCACACGGGCACCGTTGCCGTTGCCGGGCAGGGCCGTCGGGTCGACGGCCGGGGTGACCCCGGCCAGCCGCGGCGCGATCGGCGCGCGCGGCGGCAGCGCGGGCGCCTGGGCGCCGCCCTGCTGCACCGGAACCGTGGCCCGCTTCTCCCCGCCCCCGCCGGGCAGCCCGGCCTCGTCCAGGCCGCGGTTACGGCGTGAGTCCTTGGGCTCCAGCGGTATCGGCGAGCCCCGCAGCGGCTCGTCGGCGGTCCTCGGCAGCGTCAGCCGGAACTGCGAGCCGCCCCCCGGCTCGCCCCAGGCCTGCAGCCAGCCGCCGTGCAGCCTGGCGTCCTCCAGGGCGATCGACAGCCCGAGGCCCGTACCACCGGTGGTACGGGCGCGCGCCGGGTCCGCCCGCCAGAACCGGCTGAAGACACGCGTGGCCTCGCCCGGCTTGAGCCCGACGCCGTAGTCGCGCACCGCGACGGCGACCGCGCCGCCCGCCGACGCGAGCTTGACGACGACGTCCCTGCCCTCGCCGTGCTCGACGGCGTTGACCACGAGATTGCGCAGCACGCGCTCCACGCGCCGGGCGTCCGCCTCGGCGACCACGGGCTGCTGGTCGCCGAGCACGCGTATGTGCGTGCCCTTGCGCTCCGCGAGCGGCTCGGCACCGCTGACCACGCGCCGGACGACCTCCCTGAGATCTATCGGCTCCGCCTCCAGCGCCGCCGCGCCCGCGTCGAACCGGCTGATCTCCAGCAGATCCGCCAGCAGCGACTCGAACCGGTCCAGCTGGTCGGCGAGCAGCTCGGCCGACCGCGCGGTCACCGGGTCGAAATCCTCACGCGCCTCGTGGATGACGTCGGCCGCCATCCGGACGGTGGTCAGCGGTGTGCGCAGCTCGTGCGAGACGTCCGACACGAACCGACGCTGCATCCGCGACAGGTCCTCCAGCTGCTGGATCTTCACCTGGAGGTTCTGCGCCATCTTGTTGAAGGCCTCGCCGAGGCGCGCGATGTCGTCCTCGCCGGTGACCTTCATCCGCTCCTGCAACCGCCCGGCGGACAGCCGCTCGGCGATACCGGCCGCCATCCGCACCGGCGTCACGACCTGCCGCACCACCAGCCAGGCGATGGCCCCGAGCAGCACGACGACGAACAGCCCGGCGGTCGCGAGCGTGCCCTTGACCAGGCTGAGGGACTTCTCCTCCTGCGTGAGCGGGAAGAGGTAGTACAGCTCGTACGGCCGTCCGTTGGGGTCGTTGACCTGCTTGCCGATGACCAGCGCCGGCTGCGAGTCCTTGCCGTTGGAGTAGACGATCCGCGTGTAGCTCTGGGCGGCCGTCGTACCGCTGTTGACCCGCTCGCGCAGGTCCGCGGGCACGCTGGAGGTCGGGTTGACGTTCCCGGAACCGCGCGGGCTGCGTCCGCCGCCGCTGTCGTCACCGACGGGCAGCGTCACCACGTCGAAGGCGCCCGCGCCACCGCTGGACAGCGACTCCACGAGGTCGCTCATCCACTGGATGACGTTCTGCGACTGCCGCCCGTCCGCGGTCGAGGTGCCGTCGCCCGTGGCGGGGGCCGCGTTCGTCCCCGTCGCGGTCCCGCTCGCCGCCTCGTCCGCCTTCTGCTTGGCCACCGCGAACCCGCCGGTGGCCTGACTCTGCGAGGCCTTCACCTTCGCGTCCAGCAGACCGTTGCGCACCTGCCCGATCACGACGAAGCCCAGCAGCAGGACGACGCCCAGCGACATCAGCAGGGTTGTGGCGACCACCCTGAGCTGGATGTTGCGCCGCCACAGCCGCATCACCGGCAGCAGCGGACGGCGCACCCAGCGCAGGAACAGCCGCAGGACCGGACTGCCCTGGACCCCGCCCTGGAGCAGCCCGCCCTCGAAGAGCCGCCCGAACCGCGCACCCGCGCTCCGGCCGACAGGCCGCCCCTGACGGGCCCCGGACCGGCCGGGAGCCGAAGCGGCGCTGTCCCCGGACATGTCAGCTCGGTCCGGCCTTGTAACCGACACCACGGACGGTCACCACGATCTCCGGCCGCTCCGGGTCCTTCTCGACCTTGGAGCGCAGCCGCTGGACATGCACGTTGACCAGCCGCGTGTCGGCGGCGTGCCGGTACCCCCACACCTGCTCGAGCAGCACCTCACGCGTGAACACCTGCCACGGCTTGCGCGCGAGCGCGACCAGCAGGTCGAACTCCAGCGGGGTCAGCGCGATCGACTGCCCGTCCCGCTTCACCGAGTGCCCGGCCACGTCGATGACCAGGTCACCGATGGTCAGCTGCTCCGGCGCCGGCTCCTCCGACCTCCGCAGCCGCGCCCGGATCCGGGCGACCAGTTCCTTCGGCTTGAACGGCTTGACGATGTAGTCATCGGCACCCGACTCCAGGCCCACGACGACATCGACGGTGTCGCTCTTCGCCGTGAGCATCACGATCGGCACCCCGGACTCCGCCCGGATCAGCCTGCACACCTCGATGCCGTCCCGTCCGGGCAGCATCAGGTCGAGCAGCACCAGATCGGGCTTGGCCTCCCGGAAAGCGGCCAGCGCCTTGTCGCCGTCGGCTACGAAAGACGGCTCAAAACCTTCACCACGCAACACGATGCCGAGCATCTCGGCCAGTGCGCTGTCGTCGTCGACGACAAGGACTCGTCCCTTCATAAACGACATCATCCCATTCTCATAACAGTGACAGGTGCCCTGGTGAGGGAGGTCACTGGCCGGTGACCCTAGCCGCAGGTAGCCGTCACTGTCTGCCCCTGTCCGCCGATGTTGATGTCAGTAACGGATGTCAGCTCGTCTGCCGACACCGGCCCTCTCACCCCTACCCACCACCCTCCCCAGCTCCCATCCCGTCCGCCGTCGACCCACACACCGTGGAGCGGGCGTGGTTCATGGCGTCCAGGTGGAGCGCGCCACTGTACGAACGACCTGGACGCCATGGGCCGCGTCTGCTCGGCTCTGCCTGGGTCGACGGTGGTCGGGATGGGAGCTCCCCGCGCAAGCCACTACGGACCCGCGGGCGGGAACGGCGCCCCCTCCATCCCGGTGCCGGCCGATCCCCCGCCGGAGGCATGGTCTTGACCGCTGGCCGCGCTATGCGGTGATCACCTCATGGCCTCCGGTCCTATCCACATGTGGGCGCGCGTCGGCGCAGCGCGGGCGGAGCGGGCCGGAGGCAGGAGCGGCGCCCGCGGCGGAGCCGGGAGCGCGCCCGGCGGAGCGGAGCGCAGCCGGGGCTTGATGAGGTAGAGAAACCTGTAACAGCTCCCTGCCCCATGGGCCGGGTTCAGGATCGCGAGAAGCCTCTGAGCTGGGGTTCTGCTAGCGTCCCAAGCTGGCATATGCGTCTTATCCGCGACTACTTGTCTCATGTGAGACAGAGCGGCAGCATGGGTGCATGTCCACCCGCCGAAATCGACAACAACCCAAGGCCGTACAGCGACCGCCTCGCACCGTCCAAGCCTCCGCATCGGACACCCCCGCGAGCACCCCCGAAGACGCTCGGGCCAAGGCCGTACGACAGCTCGTAGAGCCGGGCAAAGAGCGAGTCCGCCTCACATCCGAGTTGGAGCGGCTGGACACCCATCTCCGCCCCTTGATCCTCGAAGCCATCAGCGCAGGCGTCCCCACCCGCCGCGTCGCCGAACTCACCGGGATCTCCCGCGCCACCGTGGCCCGTTGGGGCAAGGACGCGGAGCAGTGAAAGTTAGGCCGCACCCGTCGACACCGGGCGCGGCCTCGTCCGATTCGAAGGAGTCGAAGCCATGTCGAATCGATCCGCCCTCATCATCGCAGAAGAGTCCTGCCCGACCTGTTCCGGCACTTGCGTTACCACCGATGATGGTTCCGTGACCGGAAAGCCCGGCAACTCCGTCCCCTGCTCGTGTTCCCTCGGCTCACACAGCCCCAACGGGGCACCCGAGGGGGCCCACTACAGCGTGAGCCTGCGGCTCTCCCGCAACCCCGGCGAATGCGCATGCGGGGGCACTGGGTGGCTGGACGGCGGCTTCTACGTCTGGCAAGGCGAGGTACACCTTGCGGCGGACGAACGATGCCCCCTCCACGCCACCTGATATGGCATTGCCTTGATGTCAGCCACAGATGTCAACAGCCCCTCTCCTGCGGATCGTCGCAGGCGGAGGGGCCGTTTTCGTCGGTCGAGCCGACATCATCCCATTAGCTAATCGTTACCTGGCGTGACCTCGCACACAGCTCCGCAAGAGCCTCGGCGGTCACGGGCGAAACGGCTCCCCCTTCGGTGACGATGGCCGTCACCAGCTCGGGCGGCGTCACATCGAACGCCGGGTTGTACGCCTGGGTCCCCAGGGGTGCCACCGGAATCCCGCCTCCCGCTCCCGTCACCGGCACCTGGGGTGCTGTGATCTCCGTCACCTCAAAGCCGGGGCGCTGCTCGACCTCGATGGACGCCCCGTCGGGAGTGTCCGGATCGATCGTCGTCACCGGCGCCACCACGATGAACGGCACATGGTGGTACCGCGCCAGCACAGCGAGCGGATAGCTCCCCACCTTGTTCGCCACCGAACCGTCGGCCGCGATGCGGTCCGCCCCGATCAGCACCGCGTCCACCTGACCCGCCGCGAACAGGGAACCCGCCGCGTTGTCGGTGAGCAAGGTGTACGCCATGCCGCTGCGTGCCGCTTCGTACGCCGTCAGGCGAGCACCTTGCAGCAACGGACGCGTTTCGTCCACCCACAACCGCCGCAACCGCCCCTCACGGTGCGCCTGGAGGGCCACCGCGAAGGCCGTGCCCTCCCCGCCCGACACCAGCGAACCGGTGTTGCAATGGGTGAGAATCCGGTGGCCACCGCCGGACAGCAACTCGTCCAGCAGCGCCAGACCGTGCGCCGCCATCCGGGCGCTGGCCTCGGCATCCTCGCGGTGCAGCGTCCGCGCGGCGGCCAGCGCCGCGGCTGCCGCCGCTTCGGGATCGCCGCTCTTCGCCAGCGCCGCCCGGTGCGCCGCCTCGGCCCGGCGCACCCCGACGGACAGATTCACCGCGGTGGGCCGGGCGCCCTCCAGCGCCCGCGCCGCCTCTGCCACGTCGAAGCCCCGCGCGGCGGCGAGCGCGACGCCGTACGCCCCGGCGATCCCGAGCAGCGGCGCCCCGCGCACGGCGAGCGAACGGATCGCCTCCACCAGCGCCGGCGCGTCCGTGCACACCAGCTCGACCTCCTCCGCCGGAAGCCGCGTCTGATCGAGAAGGACCAGCACAGGACCTTCGGGTGGTTCCTCCCATCGGACCACAGGTATCTCGGTCGGCCGCTTGTCCCCGTCGCTTCGCGCCTGCTGATCAGCCATGTGATCAGTCTGCCCCGGATCCCGCGGACAATTGAAGGAGTCCGGCGCCCACCGCGGCAGGTCCGGGGACAACCACCCCATGGCACGATGGCTGCCAACCTGCCGCCGCGACAGCGGACCGGCACCGAGAAGGAGCTTCGATGACAGACACTCCGGGCTGGGCCTCGCCCGGATCCGCCCCGTCGTCCGAGGGGCGGGAACCCGGCGCGTCCGGCCCCGCCGAGCCCGCCGGCCGCCCCGCCGATGCCGAGCCCGCGCCGCAGCCGGGCACCGACGCGCAGGGCCCAGGCGTGAAGTGGTCCAAGGAACAGCCGCCGCCCGGCCAGTGGTCCGCCCCCACCAGTGCCCCCGGCCCGCACCAGGCTCCGCCGCCCCCACCGCCCGGCCCGGGCTGGGGCGGACAGCAGCCCGGCACACCGGGCCCCGGCGGCTACGCGGGCCCGCCCACCGGCTACGGCGCCCCCGGCGGCTACGGAGCCTGGGGCGGCGGCTGGGGCGGCCCCCCGCCCGCGGCCAAGCCCGGTGTCATCCCGCTCCGCCCGCTCGGCGTCGGCGAGATCCTCGACGGCGCCGTCTCCACCATGCGCACCTACTGGCGCACGGTGCTCGGCATCTCGCTGACCGTCGCCCTGGTCATGAACGTCAGCATGGTCCTCCTTCAGGGCTTCGTGCTGAACGACGTCCAGACCACGGTCAGCGACCCCAACGCCACCCCCTCCGAAGCACTCCACGCCCTGCGCGACACCATGATCGGCACCGGCGTCCTCTCGGTGATCCGCACGGCCGCCATGCTCATCGCGACCGCCCTGCTCACCACCATCACCAGCCGGGCCGTCCTCGGCCGACCGGTCACCACCCGGGAGAGCTGGCGCGACGCCCGGCCGCAGATCCTGAAGCTGCTCGGGCTGCTCATCCTGCTGGCCCTGATCTTCGTCGGCGCGATCTTCGCCGGGGCACTGCCCGGCCTGCTCGTCCTGATCGCCGGCGGCGGCGACAACGCCGGAGCGGCACTGCTCGCCCTGGGCTTCCTCGGCGGCACCGTCGTCGGCGTGTGGCTGCTGATCCGCTACTACCTCGCCGCCCCCGCCCTGATGCTGGAGCGGCAGGGCATCGTGAAGTCCCTGAAGCGCTCGGCGAAGCTCGTGCGCGGCTCCTGGTGGCGCATCTTCGGCATCATGCTGCTCACCCTCCTCATCACCCTCATCGTCTCGGCCGTCGTGACCATCCCCTTCACCC
Organism: Streptomyces sp. NPDC025793; assembly: GCF_055558375.1. NCBI lineage: Bacteria > Bacillati > Actinomycetota > Actinomycetes > Kitasatosporales > Streptomycetaceae > Streptomyces > Streptomyces sp. NPDC025793. The sequence goes on from NZ_JBVHMR010000017.1 coordinate 212,078, forward strand.
TCATCGGAGCCGCCGCGAGCGGTGACGGCATGAACGACCTGCTCGGCGCCAACGGCGGGCACATCGGCTGGACGACCCTGATCGTCCAAGGAATCGGCGCGCTGGTCGGCGCCACGCTCACCCTCCCCATCAGCGCCGGCGTCACCGTGCTCCTCTACATCGACCAGCGCATCCGCCGCGAGGCCCTCGACCTCGAACTGGCCCGCGCCGCCGGTGTCCAGGGCTACGGCACCGGCACCCCCGGTCCCGTCCCGGGGAGCTGATGCGGTGAGTCTCACGGGGGGAGTTCTCACGGCGGCGGCCCCGGTCGGCGTCGGCAACACGGTCGTACGCGGCCTGCTGCGCGCGTCGGACACGGCCGTCCGCGCAGCAGGCGGCTCGGGTGACAAGCCGCCAGTGACCCTCTCGCGCGACCCCGCGCGGGAGGCGGCTCGGCGCGAACTGTCCAAGCGCATGTACCACGAGAACGAACCCGGCCTGTTCCAGCGCGCCCTGAACGCGTTCTGGGACTGGCTCGACCGGCTGCTCGGCTCGGCCGCCTCCGCGACACCCGGCGGCACGCTCGGCCTGGTCGTCGTGATCCTGTTCATCGTCGTCGTCCTGGCCGCCCTGTGGTGGCGCCTGGGCACCCCGCGCCGCCAACCCGCCTCCGCTGCCTCCCTGTTCGACGACCGCCCTCGCAGCGCCGCCGAACACCGCGCGGCCGGCGAGGCACACGCGGCCCAGGGCCACTGGAACCAGGCCGTCCAGGAACGCATGCGGGCCATCGTCCGCTCCCTGGAGGAACGGGCCCTGCTCGACGTCCGCCCCGGCCGCACCGCCGACGAAGCGGCCACCGAAGCCGGCCGCACACTCCCGGCGCACACGGACCGACTCGCCTCCGCGGCACGGGAGTTCGACGACATCACATACGGCGGACGCAGCGCGAACGAGCAGTCGTACCAACGCATGGCCGAACTCGACCGCGACCTGGAACGCACCAGGCCCGCCCTCGCCCACAGCGCCGTGAGCACAGCCCGCAACGCCCGCCAAGGGGCGGCCCAGTGACCGCCGAGGCCTCCGTGCCTGCCACCTCCACAGCGCCCACCGCCCGCCAGGTGTGGACCCGCGCGCGAGGCATCACGCTCGCCGTCGTCCTGCTCCTCGCGGCGGCCATCGCCATGGCCGCCGTACGCTCCACCGCCCGGCACGGCGAACTGGACCCGCGCTCCGCCGACCCCTACGGCAGCCGCGCCGTCGCCCAACTCCTCGCCGACCGCGGCATTTCCACCCGCGTGGTCACCACCCTCGGCCAGGCGCGAGCCGTCACCGGCCCGGACACCACCCTGCTGGTCGCCGTACCCGACCTGCTGACGACCCGACAACAGGAGCAGTTGCACCAGGCGACCGCGGCCTCCGGCGGACGCACCGTCCTGGTCGCAGCCGGCAGCTGGTCCGTCGAGCGGCTCGCCCCCGGGGTCACCGCGGACCCCACCACGAGCAGCCGTGACACTCTCGCCCCCGGCTGCGCCCTCCCCGAGGCCCGGCGCGCGGGCAGCGCAGACACCGGCGGCATCCGCTACACCACCACCCGCCTCGACGCCGAACACTGCTACCCCAGCGCACGCCTCGCCACCCTGCTGCGCATCCCCGCGGCATCCGGGGCGGGTGACACCATCGTGCTCGGCGCCCCCGACATCCTCTACAACGACCACTTCGACAAGCAGGGCAACGCCTCGCTCGCCCTTCAACTCCTCGGCTCCCGCCCCCATCTGGTCTGGTACCTCCCCTCGCTCGCCGACACCTCGGCCGCCCACGACGGCGACCAGAAGAACTTCCTCGACCTGCTCCCCTCGGGCTGGCTCTGGGGCACGCTCCAGCTCTTCATCGCGGCCGCTCTCGCCGCCTTGTGGCGGGCACGCCGCTTCGGCCCGCTCGTGCCCGAAAGACTCCCCGTCGCGATCCGCGCCTCCGAAACCGCCGAAGGCCGCGCCCGCCTCTACCGCAAAGCCGACGCCCGCGACCGCGCGGCCGCCGCTCTTCGCTCCGCCACCCGCACCCGGCTCGCCCCCCTCGTCGGCGTCCCCGTCGCCCAGGCGCACGCGCCCGAGGCCCTGCTACCCGCCCTGTCCGCCCACCGCTCCGGCGACGGACAGACCCTGCACCCCCTCCTCTTCGGACCGCCGCCCCGCGACGACGCGGCCCTCATCGCACTGACCGACCAACTCGACGCCCTCGAAAGAGAGGTACGCCATTCATGATGGACCCGACCACTGACAACGCCGGGACCACCGGCGCCGCCCGAGCCTCTCTGGAAGCCCTGCGCGCCGAGATCGCCAAAGCCGTGGTCGGCCAGGACCCCGCCGTGACCGGCCTCGTCGTCGCCCTCCTCTGCCGCGGACACGTCCTCCTCGAAGGAGTCCCCGGAGTCGCCAAGACGCTCCTCGTCCGCACCCTCGCCTCGGCCCTCGAACTCGACACCAAACGCGTCCAGTTCACCCCCGACCTGATGCCGAGCGACGTCACCGGCTCCCTCGTCTACGACACCCGCACCGCCGAGTTCTCCTTCCAGGAAGGCCCGGTCTTCACCAACCTCCTCCTCGCGGACGAGATCAACCGCACCCCGCCCAAGACTCAGTCCTCCCTCCTCGAAGCCATGGAGGAACGCCAGGTCACGGTCGACGGCACCCCACGCCCGCTCCCCGACCCCTTCCTGGTCGCCGCGACGCAGAACCCCGTCGAATACGAGGGCACCTATCCCCTCCCGGAAGCCCAACTCGACCGTTTCCTCCTCAAACTGACGATCCCTCTGCCCTCCCGCCAGGACGAGATCGACGTCCTCACCCGCCACGCCTCCGGCTTCAACCCGCGCGACCTGCGCGCCGCCGGCGTACGCCCCGTCGCCGGCCCCGCCGACCTCGACGTGGCCCGCGCAGCCGTCGCCAAGACGACCGTCTCCCCCGAGATCACCGCCTACGTCGTGGACATCTGCCGCGCCACCCGCGAGTCACCCTCGCTCACCCTCGGCGTCTCCCCGCGCGGCGCCACGGCCCTCCTCGCCACCTCGCGCGCCTGGGCGTGGCTCACCGGCCGCGACTACGTCATCCCCGACGACGTCAAGGCGCTCGCCCTGCCCACCCTGCGCCACCGTGTCCAACTGCGCCCCGAGGCCGAGATGGAGGGCGTGACCGCCGACTCCGTCATCAACGCCGTCCTCGCCCACGTCCCGGTCCCCCGCTGATGGCGCTCACCGGACGTGCCGCCCTGCTCGCGGCCCTCGGCTCGATCCCCGTCGGCATCCTGGAACCCGGCTGGACAGGCATCCTCGCGGTCAACGGGCCCCTGGCACTGGCCTGCGCCTGCGACTTCGCTCTCGCCGCGCCCGTCCGACGTCTCGCCCTGACCCGCTCCGGCGACACCTCCACGCGCCTCGGCGAGACCGCCGACGTCACCCTCACACTCACCAACCCGTCCCGCCGCCCTCTGCGGGCACAGCTACGGGACGCCTGGCCACCGAGCACCTGGCAGCCCGGCACCGAGATCGAGGCCTCCCGCCACCGCCTGACCGTCCCCCCGGGTGAACGCAGGCGCGTGACGACCCGACTGCGCCCGACACGCCGCGGCGACCGACGGGCCGACCGCGTCACGATCCGCTCCTACGGCCCACTCGGCCTGTTCTCCCGCCAGGGCACCCACAAGGTGCCCTGGACTGTACGGGTTCTGCCCCCGTTCACCAGCCGAAAGCATCTCCCGTCGAAACTCGCCCGATTGCGTGAACTGGACGGCCGCACCAGCGTGCTGACACGCGGCGAGGGGACCGAGTTCGACAGCCTGCGCGAGTACGTCCCCGGCGACGACACCCGCTCGATCGACTGGCGAGCCACCGCCCGGCAGTCCACCGTCGCCGTCCGCACCTGGCGCCCGGAACGGGACCGGCAGATCCTGCTGGTCCTGGACACCGGCCGCACCTCCGCCGGCCGCGTGGGCGACGCCCCGCGCCTCGACGCCTCCATGGACGCGGCCCTGCTCCTCGCCGCGCTCGCCTCCCGGGCCGGCGACCGTGTGGCGCTCCTCGCCTACGACCGCCGGGTACGCGCCCTCGTCCAGGGCCGCTCCGCAGGAGACGTCCTGCCGTCCCTGGTCCACGCGATGGCCCCGCTCGAACCGGAACTCGTCGAAACGGACGCACGCGGCCTCACCGCCACGGCACTCCGTACGGCGCCACGCCGCTCCTTGATCGTCCTGCTCACCGCACTCGACGCTGCCCCGATGGAACAGGGCCTTCTCCCACTGCTCCCGCAGCTCACGCAACGGCACACGGTTCTGGTCGCCTCGGTGGCGGACCCACACATCGCGCGCATGGGCAAGGCCCGGGGCAACGCAGAGGCGGTGTACGAGGCCGCGGCCGCGGCTCAGGCACAGAGCGAGCGTCGGAACACAGCAGAACAGCTCCGTCGTCATGGGGTGACGGTGGTGGACGCGACCCCCGAAGACCTGGCGCCGACGCTGGCGGACGCGTATCTCGCTCTGAAAGCGGCGGGCCGGCTCTGAGAGGAGCCCGCCCCTCCGTTCATCGAGAACGGAAAGTAGGTGAAACGCAGAAAGGCCCACGCCTGATGGCGTGGGCCTTTCCCAAGAATTGTTCGGCGGCGTCCTACTCTCCCACAGGGTCCCCCCTGCAGTACCATCGGCGCTGTGAGGCTTAGCTTCCGGGTTCGGAATGTAACCGGGCGTTT